>JBGUYH010000045.1:0-18977 GCA_045118595.1 Bacteroidales bacterium
CAATACATAATTTGACAAAATTGCACCACTCTAATTACAAAACCATCAAATTGGAAACGGTAAACAAAACGTAAATCTACATAAAGAAATTAGACTGTTCCACACTACATATGCAGAACAGTCTAATTTCTTTTATTGCATCAAAATATTCTTAATATTCAAACACACCGAACTCACTCTTGATAGTTAAGTGTGTATGGTCAGATGGTTCTATGCGACCTATTATCTGTGCATCGATACCAAACGATTTTGATATTTCAATAACCTTATGTGCATCAGCTTCATCGAGATACACCTCGAGGCGATGTCCCATATTGAATACCTTGTACATTTCTTTCCAATCAGTACCACTTTGTTCTTTTATGGTACGGAACAGAGGTGGCACAGGGAATAAGTTGTCTTTAACCACATGCACACCATTCACAAAGTGCAACACTTTAGTTTGTGCACCACCAGAGCAGTGTACCATGCCGTGTATGCGTGGGCGTAACTCATCAAGAAGGCGCTTAACAACAGGAGCATATGTACGTGTGGGCGAAAGTACAAGTTTACCAGCATCGAGTGGCGAACCATCAACACTATCAGTCAGTTTCAACTTACCACTATATACAAGTTCGTCGGGAACGGCAGCATCATAACTCTCTGGGTATTTTTGTGCCAAATACTTAGCAAACACATCGTGTCGGGCACTTGTTAAACCATTGCTACCCATGCCTCCATTATATTCTTTCTCGTAAGTAGCCTGTCCATACGATGCTAAACCTACAATTACATCGCCTGCTTTAATATTAGCATTGTTGATAACATCGGCACGTTTCATACGACATGTAACGGTAGAGTCAACAATGATGGTGCGCACTAAGTCGCCCACATCGGCAGTCTCGCCACCTGTGGCATACACACCAACACCCATTTCACGCAATTCAGCAAGCAACTCATCGGTGCCATTAATGATAGCCGAAATAACCTCGCCAGGAACAAGTTTTTTGTTACGTCCGATAGTTGACGATACCAAAATGTTATCAACCGCACCTACACAGAGGAGGTCGTCGATATTCATAATAAGCGCATCTTGCGCAATACCCTTCCATACTGATACATCACCTGTCTCTTTCCAATAGAGATATGCAAGGCTCGATTTTGTACCTGCGCCATCGGCATGCATGATGTTACAATATTGAGGGTCGCCACCCAAAATGTCAGGAATAATTTTACAGAAGGCCTGGGGATAAAGACCTTTGTCGATGTTTTTTATAGCGTTGTGCACATCTTCTTTTGATGCCGAAACGCCGCGCAAGTCGTATCTTTCTGAACTCATTGTTTTTGAGTTTTATGTTTTTTGTTTTAAGTTCTGAACTTTTTGGTTGTCAACTTCGCATTTCGATGGCAAAAATATAAAACCTAATTCTTTAAATCTTACTTATTGCCTCTTTTTACTTTAATCCGATGAGTTTCTTTATGTCGTTAAGTTTATTGAGAGCATCAATAGGTGTTAGGTTATTGATGTCGAGTCCACTTATTTCGTCACGAATTTGCGATAATACAGGATCATCGAGTTGGAAGAAACTGAGTTGCATTGCTCCACTATTATCGGTTACCGATGGTTTTACATTTGTAACCTCTGTTCCACCACCTCTGTTGGTAGATTCAAGTTGATGCAATATCTCAGTGGCACGTTCAACCACTATTCGGGGCATTCCTGCGAGTTTTGCTACATGAATACCGAAGCTATGCTCGCTACCACCTGCTACAAGTTTGCGCATGAAAATGACTTTGCCATCTTTCTCTTTTACCGACACGTTGAAGTTGTGAATACGGTCGTATTTGGTCTCCATATCATTCAGTTCGTGGTAGTGGGTAGCAAAGAGTGTTTTGGCCTGAGCTTTTGCGTTATTGTGCAGATATTCAACAATAGACCATGCCAATGATATACCATCGTAGGTGCTTGTACCTCGTCCCAATTCATCAAATAGCACCAAACTCTTTGGTGTTACATTGTTGAGTATGTTAGCAGCTTCGGTCATCTCCACCATAAATGTTGACTCGCCCTGCGAAATATTATCGCTTGCACCAACACGTGTAAATATCTTGTCTACTATACCTATCTGAGCAGCTTGCGCAGGTACAAACGAACCTATCTGAGCCATAAGTACAATAAGCGCCGTCTGACGTAGTAGAGCACTCTTACCTGCCATGTTCGGACCTGTGATGATAATAATCTGATTTTGTTCACGGTCAAGAGTTACACTATTTGATACATATGTCTCGCCATCGGGCAATAAGCGCTCTATAACAGGATGACGTCCTTCGGTGATGCATAGCGCATCGGAGTTGTCAACTTGTGGACGACAATAATTATATTGGTCGGCAATGGTACGAAACGATGTTAGTACATCAATTTCTGATATTATCTGTGCATTGCGTTGTATCTGCACAAGCCAACCACATAGATAGACGAGCAAATCGCTATAAATCTGCTGCTCAATGCGCAAAATATTTTCATCGGCATGAAGAATTTTCTCTTCATACTCCTTCAACTCTTCAGTGATGTAACGTTCGGCATTGGCCAATGTTTGCTTGCGTACCCAATCGGCTGGAACTTTATCTTTATGCGTATTTCGCACTTCAATGTAGTAGCCAAATACGTTATTAAAAGCCACTTTCAAACTCGATATGCCAGTTTCATCGGTTAAACGTTGCTGCATTTCGGTCAGATAATCTTTCGACGATGCCGATATGTGTCGCAATTGATCAAGTTCATCATTTACGCCATCGGCAATAGCACCACCTTTAGCCACAAGTGTTGGAGGCTCTGGGGCTATTTCACGGTCGATGCGCTGACGTGCTTCTTTACATTCGTCTAAACTATCAGCTAATTGTCGAAGATGCTCCGACGATGAATGTGAAAGCAACTTTTTGAGTGGTGTAACGGCAAAGAGTGTCTTCTTTAACTGAAGCATTTCACGCGGTGTGATACGATATGTAGACACTTTACCAACAAGTCGTTCTAGGTCACCGATATGCTGCAATTGATCACACAACTGTTCTTTAGCAAGTCCATCATCATCGCTATCAGTTCCAAGTGAATCAACCGCATCAAGACGTTGTTCTATGGCGTTTTTATCTTTAAGTGGCATAGCAAGCCAACGTTTCAGCATACGCGACCCCATTGGTGTTTGTGTTTGGTCGATAATGTCGGATAGCGATGTCGTTCCGTCGATGCCTGATGGGAAAAGCTCAAGATTGCGCACGGTGAATTTATCGAGCCAAACATAGTTATCGCCTTCAATGCGAATAAGTCGGCTTATATGCTTGAGATGATCGTGTTGAGTGACATCAAGATAATGCATTATAGCTCCAGCAGCTGTAGTACCAACTTCGAGTTGTTCAACACCGAAACCTTTGAGCGATTGTGTTTCAAATTGTTTCAACAATCTGGCTTTAGCCTGCGATGCCTCAAAAGCCCAATCGTCGAACGGATAAGTGAGCCACTTTGAACCAAATGCCTCAACAAACTGCTGCCGTTTTCCTTTTTCATATAGCACTTCTTTGGGCTTGAAGGTTGCCAATAGTCTATCAACATAGTCGAACGAGCCTTCGCCCATCATAAACTCACCTGTTGAAATATCGAGAAAAGCCACACCAACAATCGTACGTTCCATATGCACGCACGCCAAGAAGTTATTCTCTTTGTTGTTGAGTACATTATCACCAATAGCTACACCTGGCGTAACAAGTTCGGTAATGCCTCGTTTTACAATGCCCTTTGCAAGTTTGGGGTCTTCAAGTTGGTCGCACACAGCCACCCTCTGCCCTGCTCTAACGAGTTTAGGCAGATACGTTTCAAGAGCATGATGCGGGAAACCTGCTAATTCAATAGCTGCTGCATATCCATTGTTGCGCGAGGTAAGTGTGATGCCAAGAATTTGCGATGCTTTTATAGCATCTTGTCCGAAAGTTTCATAAAAGTCGCCAACTCTGAATAGTAAAATTGCATCGGGGTGTTTAGCTTTTATGCTATTATACTGCCCCATTAGTGAGTTATCTTCGGAAGTTCGTGGCATTTCTATTTTTTATGGTTGATTTTAATTGTCTGCAAAATTACGAAAAAAAACAGAGGTTGCGAACCTTCTCGGCGCAACCTCCTAAACATCAAACGTTATGAATAAAAATACTATTCTGCTGTATTTCCTTGTCAAACAAATTAAGAATGCATAACTCTCATTTTACAAGTATTTTAGCGTTAGTTGTAGTACCATCAGAATAGTTAGTGCGCACGATATTGAGCCCATGTGCAGGCTTTGAGAGTTTTTGTCCGTTGAGAGTGAAATATTCAACAGACACTATCTCTGTGGGCATACTAACCTCATTTGCTATAGTCGGCACATCACCATAAATAACTACCGACTCACCAAATCCGCCACGTCCATTTGCTGCACGAATGGTCAGATATTTAGCACCGCGCTCTGCCATATATGCATCCAACTCTGTGGTGTTCAATTCGCTACCCAATTTTCCTATTTTAATGTAATCTTCATTACCATTTTCATCAACTGCACTTAGCATCAAAATACCATCGGCTATTGGTAATGTCCAAGTTACTTTTCCATCGGTACTATTGTCAACTGCTGATATTTTTACTTGTACAGCATCGTTCTGTGCTGTAGTTGCCCATTCGCCAAGCACATTTTCTATTGAATAAGTGTCTAATGCCGTTGCATCAAGAATGGTATTCAGCGTAGTATTGGCTTTAGTAAATGTTATTGTATTGGTTTCAGGTGTAATATCTTCCCCATCACTATTTTTAGTTGCATATTCACCAGCTATGCTATAGTCACAGTTAATACCTGACAAATTCCAACGTGTACTTATCAATTTATTGGGGTCGTTAAGTGTTGTATTCAAAAATACGCATATCGGATTGTCGCTCCATGCACGTCCTAAGTTGTATGTATCTGCATTATTTTCTATCACACAATTATTGAACACATATAGTTCAGAATTAGCTGTTATTGTTGCACTGCTACGACTCTCATTGACAAGTGTAACTTCGTTGAAATAGACCTTACCATTGCCGCATAGATAATCGACTGTGCCATGCACTTCGCCACCTTCGAAATAGAACACTCCACCTACTTTATGAGAATAGTAGGTATCTTGATATGATAAGTGCTTTACATTCTTGTTTATGGTTTTTGTACCCTTATCGTGCAACGTTACTGCTCTACCTGTACCTACACTATAATAGTCGAGTGCATTTTTCAGTGTCAGATCTTGAATATATAGTCCTTCACCTGTATTAATAAGTAAATCGGCAGACCCTAATCCCTCTTTTGATGTAGGAGGAGCTGTTACTATGATTGTTTTGTCCATATTTTCACCAATGAGTGATACATTAGTACCTGATATTGTAGTAAGTACACTCTCGCCCAAATCATAAGTTCCGTTTGGTAAAAATATCTTTGCTCCAACCTCTGCACTTGCCGAATTAATAGCCAATATCAAGCTGGCTGCATCGCTGGCTGGAACGATGTAGTAGCCACTCTTTTCATCTTTCTCAAGAAAATCGCTAACGTTGTACACCGCAACTTTGTGCAAAAATGTTTGTTGGGCCATAGTAAATGTCAATGTGGTTGCCTCACCATCGTATTGCACTGTTGCCAAATCGCCATCAGCGCTTGCTTTGGCTGGCACATCTGTAGCTATGATATTTCCTTCTTTATCGGTAACAGTCATTGTAGTACCATTGCCATATTGGCACAGAGTCAAAACAATTTGTGCTTTACCTGCCACATCAACCGAAAAAGAGCCACCTTCGTTAAAAGTCCAACCATGATTATTATAATACTGACCATTAACAACACTAAATGTCTCATGATCTTCGGCATAGAATGTAGTCAATGTAAGGTCGTAGTTCTGTATCGAGCCCTCAGCTACACTTTCGATAGCAGTAACACTGGCCAGCACTGTTGTGTTACCTGATACTAAATCTGCTTCGGTTACCTTCACTCCATTAGCATATACCCAACCACGGAATGCATATCCATCGGCAATGGTCAGATCTGATTCGGTATATGGCGATGCACCAATCGCATCACCTTCGTACACTATCTTAGTTCCCAATACATCACCATTTTGATTTTTATAGGTAATGGTAGCTTCTGATACTTCTATTGCTTCTGCTTTAAAATATGGCAAATATTGAATCCCCCCAAATGTTAATGTTGTTGCTTCACCTGCATAAACATATGTAACTGCCGAACCATCTTCATGGTAACATTTGCTAGTATTTAGCGATATTGTTCCAACAACTTCATCATCAGAATTTTTTATCGATAATTCGCCCTTTGTATAGTATTGACAACCTCCTATTGTAAACTTCACTGCACCATCTACTGGAACAACGAGTGTCACATTGCCATAGCCATGAGAATCGCCACGATTTGTTCCTGAAAATAACACTCCTGAGGGAAGCGATGTAGCATCATATTCGCCTACCAACTCTTCATTTTTTATTTCAAAATCGACAAACGAACGAGCCACAGTTTCTTTGAATACTATCTTTGACAAGACACCTTCTGCTGCTATATTTCGCTTAATATAAATGCCAGTAACATCAGCAGATATATCAACTTTTACTGTATTCAATTCAGTAACAATATCTGTAGTTGCGATTGGGGTTTCACCATTTTCAGCATCGCCATCGATATCGATAATTGTAGCTTTGCCATCAGCATCAATAGTACAAGCATAAACATCGACACTGAAATCGCCAGTGCCCTCTCGCTTGCCTATGGTAAGTGACAAGGTTCCGGCCACTTCTGCTTTTGAAAAATATGCATAACCACTCGAATTTAGCTTAATGCCTTTGAGACCATTTTTTGTTCCTGTAGCATCATCTACTTTACCTCCATAATAAAGACCATTATCAGGATTAGCTGTTGGAGCTTTCTCTGTATAGTCCCATATCAAGTCGTTATCTCCTGCTCTGGCAGTTGTCAGCCCAAGCAATGCCATGCATACGACACCCAAATTTCGTAACATTCTGTTCATTGTTAGATTGATTAATTAAACTCCATCAAAAGTCATAAACTTACTTTTACACAATAGTAGAGAATGTTATCAAAGGTTAATTACACTCCATCTAACAACAATTTGTCACCCATGCACACAAAACAAAAAAGCCACACCTTTCCTAAGGTGTAGCTATTTCTTTAACTCTTACAGAGAATTATTTCGTGTAGCGCACTTATTTCTTATAAACCACAAGAGCCGAATAGGTGTTAACACCAAGCGCCGAGTGACCTTCATACTGAATATCTATGAGATCTTCGGGAGCAACCTTTTCCTCTGTCAAGAAATCGTTGATCTGTGTATCGAGGGCTGTATCAAAGTCGTCAGTTCCCGAATACTGGAAATGCTTTGTTAATATTTTAGCCATAGCTGTTGTTTTTTATTGTATTTCTCTAATAGTGCAAATATACATTTTTTAATAATACGCTACACTTATTCAATAGTTTTTTTGACAACACTAAATTTTGAGTTTTTACATCATTTTTTTCATGCCCAGTTCATATTTACTGTGCTTCCATCCATAATCGAAATTCATTGAATAGGTCGCCATTTCCACCTGCAAGCCATTCAAGTACCTCTGGTTTATGGGCTGCACTCGATATGTGATAAACATAAGGTGTGGTAAAATTGCGTGGAACGAGTGTTACAAAGAAATCGGTATAAGCTACTTGCCAAAAGTCAAGATTTTTTTCTGAACAATTGAGTAAATAACCGAACAACTGATTGGTATATTCAGCGAGTTTAGCTATTTGCGCCTTGGCATCAAGATGTGTAATAGAATCGGAAGTAACCCACATACTTATTTGCTTATCCACCTCATCGTTAAAAGTATCGTTTTTGCGACTACTCTTTATCAGATTCATAGCCTGTGCACTATGTCGCCATAAACTGATAAGCTGATTGTAGGCTATTATCTGCTTCTCCTCATCATTATTGACGAGCAAGAAATAGTATAACGGCAACATTGCTTTAAATCTCTCGCCTTGTGTAGCCATAACCGAAGCCAAATGCAAATGGGCTTGTGCATTGCTTTTATCGCCTATTATTGCTTTCTGAAACATACGTTCAGCCTCGTCAAGATGCCCTCTGCGAGCAAGCATACTACCATAGTGATAAGCTGCCGAAGCATTATCTTGAGCTACTAGTTTGCGATACATCCGTCGCGCCACACGATAAAAACCTTGACTATCGCGACACATGGCAAGGAGCACGCGTGCATCATCGGCATAATAACCACCACCCTTTATCAAGGCTCTACATTCTGCCACACACAACGACATTTTACCCGTATTGTAATGTAACATTGCAAGATCGTAATCTATCGAGTCTTGGTTAATTACTTGAGCATGAGATATTATAGAAAATGAAAAAAATATGAATACTAATATACGAATCATGAAATATGGATTAATTATAAATTATCTATACGTTTTTTACTCTGTGTTACAACATATACGCCTGCAAAAACCAATCCGATAGCCACACCCTTTACCAATCCAAATGTTGTAAGTCCCCACCAAAGCGACACAATAGTCGACATTATAGGTTGCACGTAGTTATACATGCTTACTACAGTTGGACGTAGCAATTTTTGTCCTATTGGCACAAGCAAATAGGTAAAAAATGTACCAATAAATACAGTGTAGCACACTTCGAGTATAACCGACAATGGCATGGCAGAATAGTTGATACTAACAATGCTTGGCATAGCGAATGGTACTATAACAATTGCCGACCACAAGAACATCCACTTCATAAGTGTAACTGCCGAGAAGCGTGATATAAAGCTTTTGAAAAATACTAAATAGAGTGCAAAACTAAATTGTGCTGCAAGACACATAGCATCGCCAATCAGATAATTGCGATCGAAATGCAATCCCTGACCTCCACTCAATATGAGCAAAATAGCACCACTCATACCAAGCAATACACCTATTACCTTCAGTCCTGTTATTGGTTCGCGAATAACAATTGCAGCTATCACCATGGTGACAATAGGTAACATGGTTGTTACAACTGAGGCATCGATGGGCGTAGTATACGACACACCACCTATAAACATACATTGGTTGAACACAATGGAGAGCATTCCTGCGACAAAGAGTTTGCGTCTATCAGTCCATGTTGTGGGTTGCTTTTCCATAAACAAATCGAGCAACCAGAATGCGATTGCAGCACCTATCATGCGAAATGCTGCAAGTGTAAATGCCGATATATTATTTTCAGCAAAATAGTTGAGTGCTTCCTTCGACACGGGTGCCATAAGTCCCCACAGCATGTTGGAAATCAACATAGCAGCGTGTCCGGGATATGTTTTTACGTTACTCATTATGCATCAGAACATTCTGCGTCGGAATTCGCTACAAACAATAGCTGTAGCAGCCGCTACATTCAAGCTCTCGCCAGTAACTGCTCCAACAGGATACGATGGGATGAACAACTTATGACTAACATATGGTTTCAATTTTTCGCTAATACCTTTCCCTTCGTTACCCATTATAATATATCCATTGGGCATAATATTAGCATTATAGATGTTTTTGCCTTCGAGAAAAGTACCATACACAGGCAACTTAGCTCCATTGCAATTCTCGTCAAAGAATGCAACGAGGTCTGTCTCTTCAACCATCACACGTGCAATAGCTCCCATTGTTGCTTGAATTGTTTTGGGGTTATAAGCATCGGCACATGTGGTGGAACATATTATATGCCTGATACCGAACCAGTCGGCAGTGCGGATAATTGTGCCTAAATTACCAGGATCTTGTATCTCGTCGAGCACGAGTACAATATCGGCATTAGTATTAGCCTTGAACTGTGGCTTGCGAAATATTGCAACCAACTTCGATGGCGTTTTAAGTTGCGATATAGCTTTTAAATCTTGCTCTGTGCAGTCATTTACCTCGCTACATACCGAACGAAACTGTTCGATAACATCGGGTAGTCCAACTATATATGTGGGTATTAATCCGCCACGCACCAAATCGGCAGTAAGTTTTGCTCCCTCAGCAACAAAGAGTTGCTGTTGGTCGCGTTGCTTTTTCTGAGCAAGTTGTATTATAAGCTTTTTCTTATTAATGCTGAGCATTTCTTCTGTGTTCTATTGTTCGTAACTTTATAATCAGTGTTTTGACCCTATAAATATATCTTTCAGTTCTTCATTACTAAGTTTACCTATCCAATTTTCTCCCGTAGCTACTGTCATATCGGCCAAATGTTTCTTTGATTGTATCATCTCGTCAATACGTTCTTCAAATGTGTTACGCGTGATAAAACGATGCACTTGCACATTTCTATTTTGTCCTATTCGATACGCACGGTCGGTAGCTTGAGCTTCTACTGCTGGATTCCACCACAAATCGAAATGAATAACGTGAGTAGCTGCTGTAAGATTGAGTCCGACACCTGCCGATTTAATAGTTAGCACAAAAATACGGTCGGAATGGTTATTTTGAAAACGCTCGACCATACTCTCGCGTTCTTTCACCGAACAACTGCCGTTGTAGAACATGGGTTGTTCATCGAAACGTTGGTTTATAAATCGACACAACAACTCACCCATTTCTGCAAACTGCGTAAATATCAGCACTTTTTCATTCCGATCTACTATTGTATCGAGCAGGCTGAGCAACATTTCTGTTTTGCCCGATAACTCTGGGGCGTATACTTCATTTTTCAAGAATTGTGTTGGATGGTTGCATATTTGCTTTAATGACATCATCATCTGCAACACAAGAGCACTGCGCTTAAAGAGCGATTTGCTATCGTCAGCAGTTATGCCTTCAATAGTTTTCATAGCCTTTTGTACCGTCTCTTCATAGAGCGAAGCTTGTTCTTTGGTAAGTGTAGCATATTCGTTGGTCTCTATTTTATCTGGCAAATCGCTTATGATGCTTTTGTCTGTTTTGAGTCGGCGCATCATAAATGGGGCTGTCATCTTGCGAAATCGCTCAGCTACACGCTCATTACCATCGGTTTGTATGGGCTTGCCAAAATTCGTACTGAATAGTTTAATGGTGCCCAATAAACCTTTGTTGGCAAAATCCATTATCGACCAAAATTCGCTCAATCTGTTTTCAACGGGCGTGCCACTCATAGCTATCTTGATTGGTGCAGCTATTGCTTTCACTGCCTTCGTTTGCTCAGTATTTATATTCTTTATATTTTGGGCTTCATCGATAATAAGCACCGATGGTTTAAGCTTTTTTAGAGTACTCTGATCGGTTCTGACCACACCATACGTGGTGAGTACTATATCGGTTTTGCAACTACTTATGCTACGCGACGCTCCATGAAATATACTCGATGTTAGTTGTGGAGCAAATCGTTCGATCTCTTTTGTCCAATTGAACAGCAATGCCGTGGGCACAATAACCAATGCTGGGGCTTTACTTGTGAGCACTGCATCGTTTTTCAGCTTTTGCAATAGAGTTATTACTTGCAGCGTCTTGCCCAAACCCATATCGTCGGCAATAATGCTACCAAAACCTAACTTGCTATTGCGATACATCCACCAATAACCAGTCTGCTGATACGGTCGTAATGTGGCTTTTATCTCGGTTGGAACACTAACTTGTTCCAACTTATTAATGGTCTCAATTTGCTTCTTCAACTCATCGGACAACTCAATGCGTTCACCTTCAAAATCACCAGTAATAACGGCTTGCATAAGTTGTGCATTGGTAGGTATGTCACTCTCAACCATATTCATAAGTTGAGTAATATCGGCTTCCGACAAGTAGACATACTGTCCCTTTATTTTTATCAGTTGCTCCGATTGCTTTAGCAACTTCTTGAACTCATCAACGCTTATAAGTTCATCGCCAATAGCTATGCGCCATTCAAAATCGAGAAGTGTAGAGAGTGAGAAATAGCTTCGTTCTTTATCTTTGCCCGATACTTTAATTGTTGCTTTAGGTCGCGCTATTTTTTTTAGCGACTTGGGCAACATTATTTTTACGCCAAGCATCTTAAGCATTGGCATCGATTTGAACAAGAAATCGATAAGCTGACGAGCATCATAACTAATTGGTTCTGTGGCATTGCGACTTATATAGTCGTCCAAACCACTTATCTGACTGCTAAATATGGTAAGCGACTGTATGATAGGGAATCGCTTATTGGCATATTCATCGTTGGTCAGAATGCTATTCAATGGTATTGGTAACCCATTATTAACTGTTGTATCTTCAATGGCAAACGACAAACTAAAAGTACCATCGTTGTCCTCAACCACTATTACATGCCTAAATGCTTCGTTGCTGATGTAGAATCGGCTCAACCACGATGCGATACTACTGCCTATTGCCGACTTTCCTGGTTCGGTCATGTCAATGGTGCGTTCATGACCAAAAAACATATCGTTGATGTCTGATTTTGTATCGTAGCGATAAAGAGCATGAACCACTTGCGTTAAGACTACCACAAGAGCTTCGTAACCAGCATTTTTTAGTCGGTGTTCAGTAATATTCTGCTTATCTCTGACAATGAATGTAATAAGATCGGGCGGAACAATGCTACTACATTTATCAACTAATGCGGCTACGTTTTCGTCTATCATAGCAGGCAGCCATCGTACCATCAATTCTGATTTACGAACAGTGTATACCTGTGGCACCATGGCTCCATGCTTCACCAACATAAGTGCCGTACGAAGCAAACCATACATTGCCGCAACCGATGGCATATAACGCTCAATATGTTCATCATCAAGTTTCAATATCATTTCAGCCACAACCGAAAAATTGCAACTCGAACGAAGTGTATTGAGGTAAAACGAAGTTACATCGCTATTGCTCACTACAATGCGTTTTAATACATCGTGCTTACTTATTTCACCTTCATCGGTCTTTACTCCCCATTGTATCTTACTTGGGTCGTCGAGCACAATTGCTGCATTTTTGGCCAATGTTGCTATTTGGCGTTTGTAGTAACTTAGAAAATTGTATTGAGAATCGAATACTGGTGCATCGGTGAGCATCTGTGGCAATATGCTCGACATATCGGTAAGCTTTCCATACGACAAATGCGTGTAAGCTTGTTCCTCATCAAATGTAGATGCAACATCGTCGGTTAGCTCTATGAGTTCGGCTATATTAGGCACTGCCATAGCCTTTTCATCGATACCAACACCACGTACCGACAATTCTTTTAATATGTCGAGGTTGTGCAAACGAAATACGAGAAATGGGTCGTTATCAATCTCTCGACTTAACCTATATATAACTGCAGCCAAATGCTTACATGGCACTGCCACATCTGCACAGTTGCAATCCATATAGAAACTCTCCCACGAAGTTGGGAATATGGCCAAATTGAGTTTATTGGCAATCTCCATCACTTGAGGTAAGAGCTGATTATTGAGCAATGCTGCTATGAGTAAAGGCTGTTTGAGTAGCTCATCGATGAAAAGTGATTTTTCATTCTCGGTAAACTCAGGTACTTCTATTGTCACAGTGTATCGACGCGTATCTTGCACTTTGGCTACAATCTCATTACCATTTATTGTTATTTTGGTAACTGAGCCATTACGTGCATACGCTGCACCACGCGGTAAGCGATTACTATAGTCGATATGTGAAAGCGATTGGAGCCAACGTTCACTCCACCACGTATTGCCAAACTTTTCAGCCATTCGATTACATTTGTGGTTTAGGCTTCAAAATTATGACTAAAATATGAAAGAATTGCTACACCGACAATCGAATATCATCGGGCACACCACACAATGCTATATTAACTGCGGCTGCTTGGTCAATAAGATTCTCTATCGAGCGTTCAAACTTAACATGAGGCACTTTTGCCGTAAGTTTTACTCCTTGAGCTACCGTTATTGTTATCTCTGCATAGTTGGTAAGCATTGTCAAATTGTATCGCAAACCTGCTTTCTTCACCTTATCAGAAACAAACTTATCGATGCCAACCGATGCACTCTCCATCTGACGCGCATTTTGCCAACCAGTAAACAACACTTGTTCCCACTTTGCTAACCACACTGCTACTGTTGTGTCCATATCGAAAATGAAATCGGCAACACTATTGGCAGTTGTCAATTGTGGTAGTTTTACTGAACCTGACAAATAGGTACACGACAACTCACGTCCGCCACCTGTCAGGCGTAATGCCAAACGCACTTGCATACCTGCAAAACGCACTCCCAACCGTTCAACACCATCGGGCGCCGATGCTTGATGAACAAGCCTATTGCGCGAAAAACCATGCAACACAAGTTGCTCAACGACTTCCGACAATATGTATGGTGTTATCTTATCGAGCGGACGCTGATGAAGAGTGGCTAATGCCGATATGCGAGAAAGGACAAAATCAACCTTCGAAGAAGTTGCATCGCCAGATGAAAGAAGTTCCGTGGCCAAACGATCGGCCGAAAACTTAGGTTGTTTTGCCATGACTTTGTTTTTTTTAATACACGCTTATCTATACGAATACCCTTAAAAATAGTTAGCCACCACATAACCTTAATAAATTAGCTATCTTTGCGCCACAAATTATCAACTTGAAAATGACCAAAATACTATACCTACATGGTATGGCTTCGAGCCACGAATCGAACACAGCGGCATACATTCGCAAGTACATGCCCAATGTAGAAGTTATTGCTCCCGACCTCTCTATCGACCCTTCTATTGCATTCCCACAAATAAAAAAGATACTCGATGAGCAAAAAATCGATGTTATTGTAGGACATTCACTTGGTGGATTTATGGCACAAAAATTCAGAGGCTATAATAAAGTGCTTATCAATCCAAGTTTGGGAGTTTCATATTTCAAGCTCCTCAAAGGCACCAACCATTACAAGCATAACCGATACGATGGAGTACAAACATGGTTCGTTGATGACAGAATATGCCACGAATACAAAACTATGGAAACAACACAATACGATGGTCTGACTGCCGATGAAGACAATATTACCATTGGTATGTTTGCATGGTGGGATGTTGTTACACGTATGTCGGCACACTGGTTCAAACAACATTATACACACCGACGTTTTATGCCAGGACTCCATTTTCCATCAGAGAAAATGGTACAGAATTACATTGTGCCAGCTATATGTGATTTGCTATTGAAACAACAACACTAAACGTAGCTATACCACACACTCTGATGTATGAAGAAACGAAAAAAAGCAACCAGATTATCTCCGATTGCTTTTGTGTGGGCGCTGAGGGATTCGAACCCCCGACCCTCTGCTTGTAAGGCAGATGCTCTGAACCAGCTGAGCTAAGCGCCCTTAGCGTCCCTTTCGCTAAGACGATGCAAAAGTAGACCTATTTTTTCAATCCACCAAATATTTCAGCAACAAAATTAAACCTCATCCTCTTTTATCTTGCATTATCTGCAAGGCTTCGGCCACAACAAAATTGCTACCACCTATAAAAATCAAATCGTTAGGTTCAGCATTGCTTTGTGCTGCCATTACAGCATCAGCAACCGTAGTGTAACAATCACCATTTAGTCCTGACAAAATGCCCACACGTTGCATTTCGGTTTCTGATATGGCTCGTTCTACATTGGCTCGGGTAAAATAGTATTTGGCTTGTTGTGGCATCAGTGGCATAACATTTTCTGGATGCTTATCATTTGCCATTCCCCACACAATATGCAATTGATTATAATGTACATGTTTTAGTTGCTCACCAAGCAATTTGACACCATGAGCATTATGACCTGTATCGATAACAGTATCGGGGTGAGATGCTATTTTTTGCCATCGTCCCATAAGTCCAGTTTGCGACACCACTTTGCGCAATCCATCGTGCACAGCTTCTCCACTTATGTTATAGCCACATCTTTTCAATTCAGCAATAGCTGCCATTACGGTAACTATATTTCGCTGCTGACACAACCCACTAAGTTCATAGAGCAACGCATCTTCTTCGTAATAATCATCAACTGTTTTGTACCTCAGTTTCACACCCATCATATTGCCACATTGCTCGGTTGCCAATAAGGTATAAACATCCTGCGCAAATGTTATTGGAGCTCCAACTTCTGCAGCTTTGCGTGCAAACACATCATCTGTTTCTGGATGTCGTTCTCCTATTACAACAGGAATATTTTTTTTCATTATGCCAGCCTTCTCACTAGCAATAGCACTAAGTGTGTTGCCCAAAAATTGGGTATGTTCAAGTCCAATATTGGTTATAACACACAAATCGGGAGTAATGATATTTGTACTATCGAGTCTGCCACCTAGTCCGACCTCTATAACAGCCACATCGACATGTTGCTGCCTAAAATAGTCGAAGGCCAACATCATCGTTAGTTCAAAAAACGATGGTTGCACATTGGGCAATTCGCATTTCACTCGTTCTACAAAAGCCACAACATCGCTTTGCGCTATCATCTGTCCATTGACACGAATACGCTCACGAAAATCGACTAAGTGAGGTGAAGTATAAAGTCCGACTCGATAACCTGCCGACTGCAACACAGATGCTATAGAATGACTTGTCGACCCTTTCCCATTAGTACCTGCTACATGAATGGTGCGATACGACTGATGCGGATGATTAAGCCACTCATCGAGAATCAAGCTATTTTCTAATCCAGGATTCAATGCCGATGCGCCAACTCTGCTAAATGCTGCATAATGCTCGTAGAGATAATCTAATGCTTGAGAGTATGAACTCATTTCTTTTGTGGTTTATAAGTTGTAAACGTGTGCAAAGATAAATATCATTGAGCAACTATGTGTTCAATAATTATATTTATCAACGAGCCTAATATTTGCAATAGCGTTACACGAAAAGCGTTGTCTGGACAATAAATCCAAACAACGCTTTAATATTTCAGCTTATTGATATAAACCTCAATGGTATTAAGCCAATTCGAACAATGCTTTACCTGTCATTTCTGCAGGCTGCTTCATGCCCAAAATGGTAAGAACCGATGGTGCAACATCAGCTAAAACACCACTCTCGATACTCTTCACCTTGCGGTCGGTAACATATACGAAAGGCACTGGATTAAGTGAGTGAGCTGTGTTAGGAGTACCATCTTCGTTGAGAGCATGATCGGCATTGCCATGGTCGGCAATAATGATAACCTCATAGTCGTTAGCCTTAGCTGCTTCAACTGTCTCTTCTACACACTTATCGATAGCCACAACAGCTTTCTCTATAGCTTCATAAACACCTGTATGACCTACCATGTCGCCATTAGCGTAGTTGACAACAACAAAATCATACTTTTGTTCTTTTATGGCTGCAACAAGTTTATCTTTTACCTCATAGGCGCTCATTTCTGGCTTTAGATCGTATGTTGCAACTTTGGGCGATGGAACAAGAATGCGATCTTCACCATCGTATGGAGCTTCACGACCGCCATTGAAGAAGAATGTAACGTGTGCATACTTCTCTGTTTCGGCAATATGAAGTTGTTTTTTACCATTTGCTGCCAAATACTCACCAAGTGTATTCTGCACATTCTCTTTATCGAACAAAATATGTACGCCTTTGAAATTTGGATCGTATGGAGTCATGCAGCAGTAGTGCAAGTTAGGAATAGTCTTCATACCTTGCTCTGCCATATCTTGCTGAGTGAGCACAATGGTAAGTTCTTTAGCACGGTCGTTGCGATAGTTGACGAAGATAACAACATCACCCTCTTTTATCGTACCATCAACAGTTGAGTTATTGATAGGTTTTACAAATTCGTCGGTAACACCTTCGTCATACGACTCTTGCATAGCTTTCACCATATCGGTAGCTTGCTTACCCTTGCCATCAACCAAAAGATCGTAAGCCTCTTTTACACGTTCCCAACGTTTATCACGGTCCATAGCATAGAAACGACCTACAATAGAAGCAATAACACCTGCCGATTTCTTAGTATGCTCAGTGAGGTCACGAATAAAACCTAAGCCACTCTTAGGATCGGTATCACGACCATCCATGAAGCAGTGTAAATAAGTATTTTTGATACCATACTCTTTAGCAATATCGCAAAGAGTGAGGATATGATTAAAACTTGAATGCACGCCACCTGTCGATGTCAGACCCATAAGGTGAACACTCTTTCCGCTCTCTTTGGCATAGCTAAAAGCTGCAACAATCTCTTTATTTTTCAAGATAGAACCATCGGCACAAGCTCGGTTGATTTTTACTAGGTCTTGATAAACGATGCGACCGCCACCAATATTAAGGTGACCTACCTCTGAGTTACCCATCTGACCATCGGGCAAACCAACATTTTCGCCACATGCCAAAAGTTGTGAATTGGGATATTTTGCTATGAGCGAATCCCAATATGGTGTAGGAGTGCACGATATAACATCGTCTTTCTTCTTATCGCCGATACCCCATCCATCGAGTATCATTAGCAGAGCTTTTTTTGCCATTGTTGTATTGTATTTTTTAATATTTTACTCAATTATCTTTTTGCGACCGCAAAGATAATTGTTTTTGAGCAAAATATCTTACTTGGCTATCTATCAATTCAAAACGTGAAATTATACGTTATGCTGGGCACCCACCGATATAAATATATCATATAACTATCAAATTCACAACCATTAATATGTGGGCGAGCGAACACCGAATATGCATTCTTACGCCCATAGACATTGTAGAGCGAGAATACGAGTTGCGACTTCCACCTGCGACCAACATTGCGCTTGAAATCGTATATTGCCGACATATCGAGACGGTGGAAGTCTGGCATTTTGTAGCCATTGCGCTCAGTATAAACTCCCACATAATTCCCTGCATAATAACTCTCTTCATAATAATACATTGCTATTGGCATTGTGGCTCGTCCGCCAGTATGGTAACGCCATGTACCAGAGAGCGACCAACGTTCGGAGAGTTTTAGCAAACCATTTACAGCAAAATTGTGGCGTTGATCATAAACAGCATAATACCAATTGCCTTTATTCA
>JBGUYH010000046.1:0-10279 GCA_045118595.1 Bacteroidales bacterium
AAGAGGGTAAGCATAGCGAAGATGTTATCCTCTCGGCAACCGAAGTTGTAAAAAGTCCGGGTATACCAGAAAAAGCACCTATTATAAAGGCGTTGCGTGCAAAGGGTGTGCATATCATTTCTGAGATAGAATTTGCAGGCCGCTATACTAATGCGCATACTATTTGCATCACAGGTGCAAATGGTAAAACAACAACAACACTACTCACTCATCATCTGTTGCGCTCTGCTGGTTTTAAAGCAGAATTAGCAGGTAATGTGGGCACAAGTTTGGCTCGTCAAGTGGCTGCTGGTTCTGATGCTGATTGGTACGTTATCGAATTGAGTAGCTTTCAACTTGATGGTATGTACGATTTTAAGGCCGACATAGCCATACTGACCAATATTACTCCTGACCATTTAGACCGCTACGAATACAAATTCGAAAATTACATACGTTCAAAATTCCGCATAACGCAAAATCAAACAGCAGCCGATGCTTTTATTGTCAATGTCGACGATCCAGTTACTGCCGAATGGTTGCCCAAAGTGCAATATGCAGGTAAGCGTTACAATGTAACAACCAAATCGAAATCAGCCGATGCATATACAAATGACAATATGATGAATGTTGGCGCACTGCCTGATAAGAGTTTTATGTTCAATGTTGATGAACTAACAATAAAGGGACTTCACAACATTTACAATGCAATGCAAGCGTGTGTAGCAGCACAGTTGGCAGGTGTTGAGAGTTCGCAAATAGCCAACGGATTAAAAACATTTGTCAATGCTTCACATCGTTTGGAATATGTAGCAACCATTGATGGTGTTGACTATATCAACGATTCGAAGGCTACAAATGTCGATTCTGCTTGGTATGCTCTCGAATGCCAAAAGAAACCTGTGGTGTGGATTGCTGGTGGCACAGATAAGGGCAACGACTATTCTACGCTAAATGAGTTGGTTGAAAAGAAAGTTAAAGCACTCGTTTGTTTAGGTGTCGACAATGCTAAACTTCTAAAAGCCTATACAGGTATGGTATCAACAATAGTCGAAGCCAGAAGCATGGAAGAGTGCATCGACCTATGCCATAAAATTGCATCTGTTGGCGATGTGGTGCTCTTGTCGCCATGTTGTGCAAGTTTTGATTTGTTCAAAAGCTATGTTCACAGAGGCAATTTGTTCAAAGAGTGTGTAAATAATTTGCAGCACAAATAAAAACTATGGTCATATAGTTTATTTAAATGAGAGAACTAATAAAGAGATATTGTCGTGGCGACCGCTACATATGGGGATTTATAGCCTTTTTGCTTGTAGTGTCATTGTTGTCGGTTTATAGCGCCTCATCTGTTTATGCCTATCAGTGGCACGATGGCGACATAGCTGGCACCATTATGCGACATGTGGTATGTATGCTCATGGGTTTTGTGGCAATAATAGGATGTTGCAATATTCGCCCTAAAGTGTTCTACACATTTGCAGGATTGGGAGTTATCATTGGCATTATCGCTGTTATTTTGGTTCTCTTTATAGGCTATTCGGTCAACGGATCATCGCGTTGGTTTAAAGTAGGTGGTTTTACCATCCAACCATCAGAGTTTGCAAAAATAGCACTGATAGTTTATGTAGCCAAAAAGATGGCTCAGCATTTCGATAAGCCCGACGATAGCCTTCGTTCCATACTGATAGCAACAGGTGCTATTGTCTTTTTTGTAGCAAAAGAAAACTTATCAACAGCATTGCTCATTGTAATGACTGTTATTGTGCTGATGTTTATTGGGCGCATAACAATAAAATGGCTCGGAGGTGCAGTGCTTTTTGGTGTGGTAGGAATAGTATTGTTATTGGTTTTTGCACCAATGCTCAAGAATACACCATTTTCCCGTGCTACAACATGGTCTGCTCGTATTGAGCGTTTTATGGACGATACCGATGATTCAAACGACAAAAATTCGCAAGCCGTGCAGTCGCTCACCGCAGTTGCTACAGGCGGCATGATGGGAGTGGGTGCAGGTAATAGCAAAATGAAAAACTTCTTGCCAATGGCTTTTTCCGACTTCATTTTTGCCATCATACTTGAAGAGTATGGCATTTGGGGCGGATTTATGGTAATTATAGCTTATGTCGGACTTTTGGGCAGAGCTATAGTGCTATCAAAGTCGTGTGATAAGGTTTTTCATATCTATGCATTGCTTGGTTTGGCGATAATGATTACCTTGCAAGCTGCAATTAATATGTGTGTTGCTGTTGGACTTTTACCAGTAACCGGACAAACATTGCCACTCGTCAGTATGGGCGGTTCATCGGCAATGTTTATCGGATGTGCATTGGGCATAATGTTATCCATTACTGCCGAAGCACAAAACGTGGCAGCAAGCAGAGCGCAAGTGATGCGAGCAACAGAAAAAGTTGCAGTGTCGACTGACGAAGATGATTACGACGACGACTCTACCGATTTTGACGCAGATGAACGTCAGAATGGATGATTGTTGTGTTTGATTAATGATAAAAATATAAGCAAATGCGAGTTATAATAAGCGGAGGTGGAACAGGCGGACATATATTCCCTGCCATATCAATAGCCAATGCATTAAAAGAGGCAGATCCAACAGTTGAGATACTTTTTGTTGGTGCCGAAGGTAAAATGGAGATGGAGAAAGTACCAGCAGCTGGTTACAACATTGTAGGATTACCAGTTGCAGGTTTTCATCGTCAGTTGAATGTACGGAATGTTTGTCGCAACTTGTTGTTCCCATTCCGTTTGCTCAGCAGTATGATAAAGGCAGGTTCGATAGTGCGCAATTTCAAACCCGATGTAGCTGTTGGTGTTGGCGGATATGCTAGCGGACCAGTGTTGCAACGCGCAGCCAAAGCTGGTGTGCCTTGTTTGGTGCAAGAGCAAAATTCGTATCCTGGCGTTACCAATAAAATATTGGCAAAAGAGGCTAAGAAAATATGTGTGGCTTATCCAAATATGGAACGATTCTTTCCTGCCGATAAAATCATAATGACAGGAAACCCTGTTCGCCAGTCACTTATTGCCCCTGTTGATAGAAATGAAGCACTTGAATATTTCGGACTCGAAAATACTAACCAACCAATCATACTTGTCATTGGTGGTAGTTTAGGCGCTCGTTCTATCAATAATGGCATCAAAGCAACACTTGATAAGCTACCTGCTGATGTACAACTCATTTGGCAAACAGGTAAGATATACTATGACGACATAAAAGCAGAACTCGATGCTCATCCGCGTAGCAACGTTAAAGCATTCGATTTTATCAAGCGAATGGATTATGCTTTTGCCATTGCCGACCTTGTTATATCACGTGCAGGAGCCAGCAGTATATCTGAATTAGCTCTGCTTGGAAAACCATCAATACTTGTACCATCGCCTAATGTTAGCGAAGATCATCAAACAAAAAACGCAATGGCTATGGTCAATGAAGGCGCAGCTGTAATGGTACGCGATGCCGATGCCAATATGCTGATAACTAATAGCCTCGAAGTTCTCAACGAAAAAGAAAAGTTGGTTCAACTTGGCATTAATATACGTAAATTTGCACGTCCCAATGCAGCATCCGATATTGCTCAAGAAGTAATAAAGTTGGTAAATAAAGAAGAGTAGAACTAATCTATGGCAGATTTTAAAAACATATATTTTGTAGGTATAGGTGGCATCGGAATGAGTGCTCTCGCACGTCATTTTAACGCCATTGGTTATAACGTTGCGGGCTACGACCGTACACGCACTACACTTACTAATGAGATTGAAGCAGAAGGTATCGCTATTACATTTGACGATGATGTAGCTGCTATTCCGCAAATTTATCTTGACAAAGAACTGACAAAGGTAGTTTTTACCCCTGCCATTCCCAACGATAACAACATACTGACCTATTTCCGTCAAAATGGCTTCGACATAATGAAGCGTTCGGCAATGCTTGGTCAGCTCACCGCACAATCTGATGCCATCTGTATAGCAGGTACACATGGCAAAACTACAACGTCGACACTTACTGCACACATATTGCGACATTCGTCGGTTGGATGTTCGGCTTTCTTGGGCGGAATATCTAATAACTACGATACCAACTATTGGAGCAATACAGAATCGCAATTTGTGGTTACGGAGGCCGACGAATACGACCGCTCGTTCTTAGCATTGCATCCTTATTTGTCGCTTATTACAGCTATGGATGCCGATCATCTTGATATTTATGGTACTAAAAACGAGGTGATTAAAGCATTCAAACAATACGCATCACAAACAACAATAGGAGGCTCTTTAGTTTGCAAACTTGGTTTGCCTATAACAACCGATGATATTGATGAAGATGTTGAACTCTTTACATATTCACTTTCCGACACAAATGCCGATTTCTACGCTTTCGGAATCAAATTGAGTGGCGATCGTTATCATTTCTCTGTATCGACCCCATTTGGCATCGTTCGCGATGTGACATTGGGTGTTCCTGGTCGTCATAATATAGAAAATGCTGTGGCAGCCGTTGCTCTTTCGATGCTTGCAGGAACTGAAGAAGATGAGGTGCGCAACGCTCTCAAAACATTCACAGGCAATCGACGTCGATTCCAATATCGTATTGAGAATAAGCGTTTCGTCATGATCGACGATTATGCTCATCATCCTGCCGAGATAAGTACAATGCTAACATCGGTCAGAGAAATGTATGGAGAACGTAAGGTGACTGTTGTTTTTCAGCCACATCTCTACACACGTACACGCGATTTCGCACCTGAATTTGCAAAAGCCTTATCGTTAGCACATCGCGTGTTGCTTCTCGACATATATCCAGCTCGTGAATTGCCAATCGAAGGTGTTAATAGCCAGATGCTGGCAAACCTTATGAAGAATGTTGATGTGCAGATGACAACTAAAGAGACACTTGTTGACGACATTCTCAAGCAACCACTCGACATATTGGTTATGATGGGAGCAGGAAACATAGATGCTATGGTTCCTGTGGTTGAAGAAAAACTGAAAGAAGTACTTGACAAAGAATAGAATATGACTCAGGCAGCTACATACAAAATGCCAATGTGGAAGAAAGTGCTACGATTCGTGATATGGATTGTAGTATTGGCATACTTCCCCATTGTGATGTCGTTTGTATCTGCTGAAAAATCTGAGGCCGAATGTGTTAGTGTCGTCGCAACCATTGATAATACATCGGATGACGTAATGATAACACGCAAGGCACTTGAAAGTAAAGTGAAGCATGCTTGGCCAGCTTTGGCAGGTACAAAACTCAGCGACCTTGATTTGCATGCGATGGAGAGCGAAATAGAGAAGTCGGCTGTAGTGAAAGAGTGCCAAATGTACACAACACCAGGGGGAGTGTTACATGTGAGTGTGTCGCAGCGTGAGCCTATAATGCACGTTTTTGGAGCATCTGATTCGTACTACATGGATAGCGAACGCTATAAAATGACAGTGCAAGGCGATGTCAGAGCCAATACGGTGGTGGTTAACGGAAGTGTTGATAGTAAGAGCATCGATGATTTGGTGAAATTATGTCTTTATCTGAAACAAAATCGTTTTTGGCGTTCGCAGATAGAGCAAATATATGTTACTGCTAAACACGAATTCGTACTCATCCCACGAGTTGGCGACCATATAATCGAATTTGGTACGGCAGAACGTATGGAAGAAAAATTTGATGACCTTCTGACTCTATATAAAAAAGGTTGGCAACCTAAAGAATGGAACTTATATAGCCGTGTGAGTCTAAAATACAAAGGTCAGATAATATGTACAAAAAGGTAAAAATGAACCATTATGGACAATTATATAGTAGCATTCGACTTCGGAACAGAATCGGTTAGCGTGGCAATGGGTCTAACTGATAACTCGCAATCGCTAGGTTTTAGTGTTGTCTATCAAGAAACTGTACCATCGAAAGGTATAAAACGAGGATCTATCGTTAATGTGAGTGAAGTGCAAGCAATGCTAACTCCATTGCTTGACAATGTAAAACGTAGGATAAAGCGTCAAAGTAATTACGTAATAGTTGCCAACGTTAGTGGTCTGACATTTAATTATAATGAGGTTCGCAAGACAGTAGATATACCCAATAATGAGATTGATGCAGCACTTATAGCTAATGTTGCCGACAAGGCGCAGTGTAGTGCATCTATTGGATTAAACGAAGAGATAGTTCGATTTTTAGAAATGGGATTCTCGCTCGATAGTGGTTCGTTTGTTACATCGGTACTCGGTCTCACAGGCTCTCGTCTCGAAGCACGTTATTTGGCTTGCATCGTTAGGAAAGAGGCAATTGAAGTGATAAATAAATCGTTGTCGCGTTTCTCGTTGGGCAAGGTTTATACAAGTGCTTCGGCAAAAGGCGCTGTATATCTTAATAGTGAAGACAAGAAAAATATTGTAGCCTTAGTCGATTTAGGTGCAGGTACAACCAACGTAGGTATCTTTAGTAATGGCGTCTTAGCTTTCGAAAGTTCATTGCCATTTGGTTCAGATACAATAACCAACGATATAGCTCGTGGCATGGAAGTGTCGCGCAAGCAAGCTGCAATATTGAAGCATTTCTTAGGTTTGAGAGCCAAAGAAATATCACAAGAAAAATATGATGCTAAGCGTTATGTTACAATAGAGTGTGATGGTGAAGAGTTTAAAGCTGATATTGACAAATTCGATTTCATCGTACGTTCGCGTGTACAAGAAATAGCAAGTTATGTTGGCAGTATGCTAATGAAGTCGAGACTCAATAACAGTATTTCATATATTATGCTTGTTGGTGGTGGCGCAGAACTAAAAGGCATAGAATCGGTATTCGAAGAGAGTCTTATGCATCCAGTGAAGATACCACAACTACCTCATTCACTCAACGATGTTACACCAACAATAGCAGGCGCTTTGGGCATGATAACACTCTATTTGCGTGAAAATAGAGTTGTTGAAGAACCAACAATCTTCGATAATGTAAAGTCACCCGAAGTGGGTAGTGTAAAGTTACCCGATGACAATACCGCTTCTGTTGCCGAGCAAAAAGCAGTTACAGAAGAAGATAATCGGCAGAAAAAAGGTAAATTGAGTTCGTTTTTAGACAAGTTTACCAAAATAATGGACGATGGACCTTCACTTGGTGAAGAGAAAGTAGATTAAATCCAAGAAAAATCGAATATAAGCGCAGAAATTATGGAAGAGCAAAGAATTGATTTGAGCGAATCGTTGCCCAATATGCAGTCGGAACTTTCATCAATAATTAGAGTTATTGGTGTAGGTGGCGCAGGTTCGAGTGCCGTGAAGAATATGATAGAGATTGGCATTGAAGGTGTCAACTATATCGTAGCCAATACCGACCGTCAGGCTCTCGACAATAATCCAGCACCTGTCAAAGTACAACTTGGTCCACAAATAACCGAAGGATTGGGAGCAGGCTGTGATCCTGAAGTAGGTAAGCGCTGCGCAATTGAGTCAATAGAAGATATAAAAGAGGTGCTCAAAGGCGCCAAAATGGTGTTCGTAACTGCAGGTATGGGCGGTGGTACAGGTACTGGAGCTGCACCTGTTATAGCAAAAGCAGCGAAAGAGATGGGAGTACTCACCATTGGCATAGTGTCAGTTCCATATAAGCGTGAGCAACCTAAAAAGATATTGGCAGCCATCGAAGGTGTCAGAGAAATGGAGGCTTGTTCCGATGCTGTGTTGGTAGTCAACAACGATCGTTTGCGTGAAGTCTATGGTGATATGACACATCGTGCCGCACTTAAGTGTGCCGATAGCGTATTGGCAACAGCCACTAAGAGTCTGGCTGAAATTATTACAGTGTATGGCGATAGCAATGTCGACTTTGCCGATGTTCGCAATGCATTAACCAATAGTGGTGTAGCACTTATTGGTACAGCTACTGTGAAAGGCGAAAATAGAGCTATCGAGGCAGTTCAGCAAGCCGTGAATTCACCATTGCTCAACAATAACGACATACGTGGTTCGCATTGGGTCCTAGTCAATATTTTTAGTAGCGAAGAACATGAACTCCTCGAAAGTGAGCATGATAAGATAATGGAGTATGTCAACACGTTGGCTGGTGGTGATAGGGAATTATTTGCAGTGAAGTTTGGTACAGGTATTGACGATTCGTTAGGCGAGAGCTTGCGTGTAACAATTGTAGCTGCTGGTTTCTCTGATAGTGTTTTCTCTGAAAATCAGCTCTATCATCAAGAAACGAAAATTATTATCGATAACGATGGTAACGATGTGCCTCAAATGTCGAGAAAAATAGACCTCACAGATGAGGTTGAAAAATGTCGAGATGAAAAGTTGATGGAGCAGATATATAGCAAAAATGCATCGTCAGCCACAAAAGAGGAAAATTATGATACGCGCAATTTGGCAAGTCCGAAAGTTTTGCCACTTGAAGATTTGGCAAAAAAGGAGATTCTTGAAGTCATCGAGAATATGCCAGCTTATCAGCGCCGAGCAGTAAAATAATGAAATATCAAAAAAATAAATATCATGAGTTTGTTTGATCAAATAAGCAAAGAAATTATGGCTGCTATGAAAGCACACGATCAGGTACGACTTGAAGCTTTACGTGGCGCCAAGAAAGAGTTGTTGGAAGCTAAAACAGCTAAACCACAAGGTGAAGAGTTAGCTGACGATGAGGCTATCAAAGTGCTGAAGAAAATGGTAAAACAGCGTAAAGACGCAGCACAAATATTTGTACAACAAGGTCGACAAGATTTGGCCGATGGCGAGTTGCAGCAAGCATCGGTACTAGAAGAGTACCTACCAGCTGCAATGACTGCCGAACAACTTGAAGCAGCTGTGAAAGAGATAATAGCCCAAAGTGGTGCAGCAAGCATCAAAGAGATGGGTAAGGTGATGGGACTTGCGAATAAAGCACTTGCAGGAAAAGCCGATGGTAAAGAAATCTCAGATTGCGTAAAGCGACTCTTAGCATAGTAATTTAATACCACGATAGAGAGATGTTCGTTGCAATATGCCCGAACATCTCTTGCTCGTTTATCAGAACTTATAATTCTCAACCTTTTGAAAATATTAGTAGCCGACATAGGTAATACACGAGCCAAGATAGCAATCTACGATGGCACTCAACCTTTAACCGATATTCAAACGGCAGAGCATAGCCAAATGAACAAAGTTGCTATCGATATGTGTCAGCAGCATAGCGTTGTTGGTGGTATGTTATCATCGGTCGCTGCCGACAGCATAAACACATCATTTATTGAAGCATTGTCAGAAGCTCATGTCGTTGTGCATCGACTTGATGCCACGTTAAAATTGCCATTCAGCATAGCATACGAAACGCCCCAAACTTTGGGGAGCGACCGCATTGCAGCTGTGGCTGGCGCTGTTAGTGAATTTGTCAATGCCAATATCCTTATTATTGATGCAGGTACGGCTATTACATACGAATATGTGTCAGCTAATAACGTTTACTTGGGTGGTAATATATCGCCAGGTATAGCTATGCGATTCAGAGCACTGAATGCATTTACTGGTAAATTGCCCATTTCAGATGCCACATGTTATACACAACAAATAGGTAGCACAACAAAGAATGCCATAGCAGCAGGTGTGATGCGTGGCGTTAATTATGAGGTAGAGGGTGTAATTGAAGATTTTTTGCAAAAAAATGCTACAAAAAATATAGTAATCTTAACAGGAGGAGACTATAAAGGTTTTGTATTGAAAGTTAAAAGTTGTATCTTTGCGCGTCCAAATCTCGTCATGGATGGAATTGCGAATATTTATATGGCGAATTTTGGCACATTAATTGATTGTCAACGGAGCACGGCGCACATACATTCTCATTCCGAATGATGCCTAAATCTGTTAATTGAAGTAAAAAACACAAAAAACGAATAGACAATGAAAAAACTTGTATTGGCGGCTTCTATGCTGATGGCCACTGCAGCAACATTTGCTCAGAAAGGTGTCGATGATGGCTCGAAGTATGGACATGGAGCTGATAGCGTACGTTGTATAATGAATCTTGTACAATACGGCGATGCTGTTAAACAGAAAGATTTTAAAGGTGCATACGAACCATGGGTTGTTGTTTTCAACGAGTGTCCTCTGGCAAAGAAAACTACACTATATATCGATGGTGTTAAGATAGCCAAGGCACTATATAAGAGTACAAATGATGAGCAATATTATGATTTGTTACTCAAGGTATATGACCAGAGAATGAAATACTATGGTAACGATAAAAATTATCCAACATCATACCTTAAAGGTATGAAAGCTCTCGATATTTTGACATACAAAGAGGGCGATGAGGCTAATA
>JBGUYH010000047.1:0-5818 GCA_045118595.1 Bacteroidales bacterium
TAATAACATAGTCAATTCGCTTTTGGGGTGCAAAGATAAAAAAAGACAGACTGAGATTTCGTATCACAGCCTGTCATTATAGTTAAAACTTGTTGTTTTTTTACTTCAAACGAGCAAGTGTCTCTTTTATTCGCTTAAATGCTTCAACAATATTTTCATCGCTTGTAGCATAGCTCAATCGGAAACACTCAGGAGAACCAAAAGCATCGCCACCTACAGTTGCCACATGGCCAACCTCGAGCAAATACATTGCGAAATCAGTTGAGTTATTAATCTTGCGTTCGCCATCGGCTTTACCAAAATACGAAGAACATTTAGGGAACAAATAGAATGCGCCCTCAGGCTCGTTAACTTCCAAACCTGGAATTTCTTTGGCGAGTTTTACTATCAAATTCCTACGACGCTCGAATGCTTTGCGCATCTCTTCTACACACGCCTGATTACCTGCAAAAGCTGCTTCTGCTGCTTTTTGCGAAACAGAGCACGGACCACTAGTGTATTGTCCTTGCAACTTGTTGCATCCCTTTACTATCCATTCTGGTGCTGCAATAAAACCAATACGCCAACCTGTCATGGCATAGGCTTTCGACACACCATTAATTATTACTACACGATCTTTAATATCTGCAAATTCAGCCATCGATGCATGCTTGCCAACATAGTTGATATGTTCATATATCTCATCAGCAATAACGATAATGCGTTCGTGTTTGAGCAACACGTTTTTAAGTGCTTCGAGCTCCTTTTTGCTATATACCGAACCAGTTGGATTCGATGGCGAACATAGTATGAGTGCTCGTGTTTTAGGAGTAATAGCTGCCTCAAGTTGTTCTGGGGTAATTTTGAAATTAGCCTCTATTTTAGCCTCAACAAATACAGGAGTACCTTCGGCAAGTAATACCATTTGTGGGTAACTTACCCAATATGGAGCAGGGATTATAACTTCATCACCAGCATTAACTAACGCCATAATTGCATTACAAACCGACTGCTTTGCACCATTCGAACATAGTATTTGCGATGCCTTGTAATCCAGACCGTTCTCGTTTTTCAACTTCGCAACAATTGCATTCTTCAATTCTGGGTAACCAGGAACAGGTGAATAACGCGAAAAATTGTCATCAATAGCCTTCTTTGCTGCCTCTTTTATATGATCTGGTGTATTGAAATCTGGTTCACCTACACTCATGTTTATCACATCAATACCTTGTGCTTTAAGTTCACTACTCTTCTGCGACATTGCCAAAGTAGCTGAAGGGGCGAGTCTGTTAAGACGATCTGAAAGGTTTTCCATTGCCTTTTTATTATTCTTTTAGTTCGTTGTTTTGTACAATAAGTTTACACTTCAAAACTTACAGGCGCAAAATTAATACAAATTTCGATATATATCACATAAATAATAAAAATATCACAAATAAACACCACACCAAAAATAATGAACTAAAACACAGAAATTATACACATTGGTATCAAAAACGAAAGCACTATTATCATGTCATTTTAAACAAAATAGAATACCTTTGTAGTATCGTCAAAACAAAAAACAGAGATGAAAGAAGGAACAAGACTATATATTAATGTAACTAATAAATGCAACACTGCGTGTCCATTTTGTTGCATGTACTCTACTCCACAAAAAAATACATTCATGAATTTTGACACATTCCGTAACATTATTGATTCATGTAAAGACAAATTTGAACTGCAATTGGAAGGTGGCGAACCACTTATTCACCCTACACTTTTTCTATTCATCGAGTATGCCATTTCGACAAAGCGATGTATGAAAGTTATTATATTATCAAATGGTATCATATTGGACGATAACTATCTCAAACGTTTTTGTCACATTGCAAATTGGTATGGCATTCTTTTCGAATTTAAACTGAGCATCAACGAACATCTTGAACAAGTATTCAATAAAAAAGGAAATAACATTTATCTATTCGCATCACATTTGGCATTTACAACAAAATACATGGAATTTGTCAGTATCACATTCAATGTTCGTACTACTCACACCAATAGGGTATCAATAGAACAGAATATCAAGAAATATGGATTAGAATCGCACTCCAATATATTTTATCTTCAATCATACGGGAAACTGAAAGAGAATGATGAATATGAAAAACCTACTATTGTACAAAACATCAACAATTGGCGCATTTATGCATCAAATGGAGAATGTTTCGATCAAGATCTAATTGCACGAAGTGAAAGAGAAAATGAATTGGAGTAATGAACACATTGAAGTTTCAAATGGCGAATTTGCTTGCCACAGAGCAACACAATCTTGAGATAGAACAAACAGAAAAGATATCCCTTTTCGGAAAAACATACTACATTTCCGTACCATGTAATCTCAATATAGTTATCACCGAAGCATGTCCAAGCAAATGTTTCTTTTGCATTGCACACCAATCGTTCAAAGATTACAAGCCTATCAATTCAGATAACTTTATTGAAGGATTAAAGGAGATACTAAAGGTTTTGCCTCCACAACTATTCGAAATCACCATCACTGGCGGCGAACCAACATTGTATCCCACACGCCTTATCGAAACTATGCAACTTTGCCATAAATATGGTTTCAAATGCCGAACATTCTCAACAACAGGTTATGGTTTTGATGAGGACAATAACATTTTGAAAAAGATGATTGATTACAAATTCGTACACAACATCAACATTTCACGAATGTCAATCAGTCAAGAAGCTAATAATAGCATATTTGGTATAGCTCCAAACACCAACGAGAAAATTGAGCGTTGGGCAAAATTCTTTAAGCTAAACGAGGCAGAAATGAGGCTGAGTTGCAACCTTATTCGTGGCATGGTCGATTCTATGGACAAAATATTTGAATATGTATGCTTCTACAAAAAATTAGGCGTCGATTCGGTACTTTTTAGAGAAATGATTGGCAACGGATTCGATGAAAAGATTGTACACCTAAACAATATTTTGGACTTCAGCAATATGGAATATATCGAAACTGTGCATAGCAACTATTACGAAGTCGGTGTATATAAATGGAACGAATATATCGTAAAACACTACAAAACAAGAAATATAAATACAAGCAACATCTCCTATATGTCATATAATCATGGCATTTTGAAAGAAGGATTTGTTGGTGAAAAAATTTATCAATATGGCAAATAAAATCAAAGTTGGCATCGAACGCGAAATTAAATTCGATGAAAAACTACGCTACGACAGACAAAAAGATTACAACATTAATGACTACGAATATATTGAAGCTGATTTTGCCGATGCTGGTCATAAACGTGTGTACAAAAACTTCAACTTCTCCATTTTCATCGACAAGCACTGCAATGCCGATTGCAAATTCTGCGTTGCACAATTGCGTTACGAGAATATGAAAGCCCTATACAACAAAAATTCCATCAACGACAGCAGCAAATATCTAGAGCGCCTCGACGAGATTCTGCAAAAAATTCGTCCGCTAAACCCATCTGTATCAATCACAGGAGGCGAACCAACCATATCACCTATTCTCACCGATGTTCTGAAACTAATTGATAAATATGGTTTCAGAAAGAGAACAATAACAACAAATGGTTCTGGATTGTTCAACATACAAGATGGAGATACTATTCTCAACAATCTTATCAAGTATAATTGGGACTATCTCAATATCTCGCGAGCATCATACGACGATGCAAAGAATAGGCAAATTATGAGATTTCAGACAGAAGGCGCATATTGCACTATGGATATGGTGCGGAGAATAATAAAGGAGACACAAAACACACGTTTAAAACACCGCATTAGTTGCCTCTTGTTAAAGGAGTCGGTTAATAGTGTTGCCGAAATCAAGAAATATGTTGACTTCTATTCAGACCTCGGTGCTGACAACTTTATATTCCGCGAACTAATGGATTACGACCATCTAGCTGTAAACAAGGAAAAAGTACACTACTGTGACACAAACAAAGTTAAACTAAATGAGATTTGGGAAGATTTTGCTCAATACCCTGAGTTTAAAAAGTATTTGAACATTTTAGGATACTATTATTATGTTGAAATATACAAAATGAACAAAAACGGACGAGATATTACAATAGCATCAGAATCGGCAGATTTGAACCAACAATACAAAGAGAAGGAAAAGAACCCTGACATGGTATATGAGATGGTATTTCACGATAATGGCAATTTAAACGCCTCGTGGGTTGACTATATTGAAGTTCTCGACAGAGCAAAAATATAATTATCAACCATTCCACATAACATAATGTGTGCTTGTAAGTAACTCTATCAACTATTTACAACAAGCATAAATCCATTGATATTCATATATATAAAAAAAAAAATTAAAGGCCCGAATATTAATCCAGACCTTTAATCAACAATAGACAACAACAGATGAAAAAATCTCCGTTTCACAACAGAGTAAATATCTTCACAAACTATTGGTTGCGTTTCAGTAACCAAGTTTCATACTGCAAGTATAATTGTTTTTTTTTAAAAACAAATGTAAACAAGAATTAATTTTTTATTTTTTTTACATCCATCGTCTATCTATAAAAATCAATCATACAAAATAGACACATTAGTCATAATAATAACAATAAACACCCATATCTCGATTATTCACGCCACATAATTGCGAATCAGATCTCCTTTTTTTAAAGAAAGAAAACATATATCTTTGCGCAAACGTTTGAACAGTTATTTATTCAATCATCATGGAACAAGTATTTGCTTATATTATCGGATTGGGAGCTGCTGTAATGATGCCCATTATATTCACCATTTTAGGTGTGTGCATTGGTATCAATTTCTCCAAAGCTCTCAAAAGTGGACTCTATGTAGGTGTTGGTTTTGTTGGATTAGGAGTCATTACTGCACTGCTGACAACAAGTTTAGGTCCAGCCCTCAACAAAGTTGTTGAAATATATGGTTTGGAATTGCAAGTGTTCGACATGGGTTGGCCAGCAGCAGCCTCTGTGGCATACAACACACTTGTTGGTTCGTTCATCATACCAGTGTGCCTAGGCATCAACCTTTTGTTACTTGTGCTTGGCTGCACTCGCACTGTAAACATCGACTTGTGGAACTATTGGCACTTTGCTTTCATTGGTGCTGTAACATATTTCTTAGCCGATAGCTTAGCATGGCCTCTACCTATAGCATGGGGCTTCTTTGCTGCCATAATTTGCTATGTAATAACATTGATATTGGCCGACATTACTGCAAAACGATTTCAGAATTTCTACCCCAACATGGAAGGCATTAGCATCCCACAACCTTTTTGTCAAGGTTTTATGCCATTTGCCTATATAGTAAACAAAGGTCTCGACTATGTTCCTGGCATAAACAAAATCAATATTGACTCTGAGGGTATGAAAAAGAGATTTGGTTTGTTTGGCGAACCTCTCTTCCTTGGTGTTATCATCGGCATCATAATAGGCTGTTTAGCTTGCAAGAATGTAACTGAACTAATTGATAACATACCATCAACTCTCGGTCTCGGAATTAAAATGGGTGCCGTTATGGAACTCATACCACGTATTACAAGTCTATTCATAGAAGGATTAAAACCCATATCAGATGCAACACGTGAACTCATAGCTCGAAAATTTGGAGCAAACAAAGAACTATATATCGGCATGAGTCCGGCATTGGTTATTGGTCATCCAACCACACTTGTTGTCAGTCTGCTACTAATACCTGTTACGTTAGCATTAGCTGTTGTATTGCCAGGCAATCAGTTTCTACCACTTGCCTCATTGGCGGGCATGTTCTACGTATTTGTAATGGTGCTACCCTACACCAATGGCAACGTTTT
>JBGUYH010000048.1:0-6363 GCA_045118595.1 Bacteroidales bacterium
GTGGGTGAAGATGGATTCGAACCACCGAAGTCGAAAGACAGCAGATTTACAGTCTGCCCCATTTGGCCACTCTGGTATTCACCCAGCCTTATGCATCTATTGTAGAGGTGTTACCTCTCTCGTTTGCGGTTGCAAATTTCGATAAAGTTTTTCTCTTTGCCAAATATTTGTGCTCTTTTTTTTAGATGCTATTTGAATAAATTTTCTATCGTATTATAAATCAATTTGAAGCAGAACTGATATATCATTGGGCTTTAAATTATGTGAGTGTATTTATATCATATGATCATCATATTGTTGATGGTTGTTGAATCTGTTAGTATGTTAGGCATAAAGTGGTGGAGGCGTTGAAAATAGGTATGTTTTATATTCTAAATGTCGATATATATGTTATAAAATGGATTTGTTTGTTCTATTTAGAACTTAAATGTTGTACATTTGCGCATATTATGGTTTTGTGCAAACCAAAATAGCCATCTTGATAGAAACAACAGAATGTGCAAGTTACGATATATATTTGTTTTGATAGTGAGCCTGTCGGCATTGTGCGTATCGGCACAGAAAAAAAAATCGAATGATAGTAAGCAGCGTACCATAGTTGGTGTTATTATCGATAAAGAGACAAAAGAACCTATTCCATTTTCCAACGCATACATAAAAGGAACATTAATAGGTGTGGTTAGCGATTTTGATGGTCTTTTCAAGATAACAATACCCGTTAATACCGATAGTTTGTGGTTTAATTCGATGGGATATGTCGATAGTAGTATGCCATTATCAGCGTTAACAGCCGACACTAATATGGTTATTATGCGTCCTACAACAATTGCTATTGGTGAGATAAAAGTGACGCCCGATGATGCTCCACGCCGCATTGTTAAGTCGGTTATTCGTAACAAACAATACAATGACCCTGCCTTGCATCAGCGTGCTAAGTTTGAAAAATATATTAGGTGGGAGTATGCTATCAATAACATAGGCGAGAAAAATTGGATACTGAAGGGGGCTTCCGATTTGATGAAAATGGACGAAGACTCGAACAAATATTTGCCAGTCTATTTTTCAGAAACACTTTCACTCAACGAAACGCAGAAAAAGCCAAAGCGTATGCGTTCAACCATAATAGCCGATGAGGTAAAAGGTATCGATGTGTTTAAGCAGTATGAGATAGGTGGTTTCTCATCGGCACTCGATCAAGAGGTGTCGTTTTATGACGATGTGGTTAAGTTGCTTGGAGTTGGTTTTGTGAGTCCAATAGCCGATAATGCATTGCAATACTATAAATATTTTATAACCGATAGTACATTTATTGGTTCAGACTCGACACGTGTCTATACGCTTAAATTTCGTCCTCGAAACGAAGGTGATAAAACGTTTATTGGCACAATGGACATTGAGACGAAACACTTCTCTGTGATGCGCATTGATGCCGATATGCCAAAATATACCAATATAAATTTTGTAAAGAAGTTAAGTATAAATTCAACATATCAGTTTGTTAACGATACTATTCCGTTCTATGGAACAAATCAATTGCAATTCCGCATTGATTATATGCCTGTCAATTCTGAAAAGAAGAGAACAGAGATAATGTGTCGGATGTATAATTCGCATGACAAGATAGAGGTGAATATGCCAGGTGAATTGCAGTTGTCGGCAAAGGCGTTGCAATACGAAACAGTGAAAATGCCAGGATATAAACAACGCGACTCACTTTTTTGGGTGGAACATAGACATAGTGAATTGTCGGACAGAGATGTTGAGGCAACAAGTTCTATCGATTCACTCAACAATGTTGGAAATGTGAAGAAGTTTAACTTGTTGGCAAAACTTGCGTTAACTGGTTTTCTCGATTGTGGAAAATGGGAAATTGGTCCGTACACCGAAGTGTTTAATACCAACAAAATAGAGGGTGTACATTTGGGCATGGGTGTGCGCAATAGTAAGGAGATAAGTGAGAAATGGATGGTAATGGGCGTTGTTGGTATTGGACTGAAAAATAGTAGGTTGACATATCAAGCTGGCGTTGGTTATAGGTTCAATTCACCATTCCGCCGAGCATTGCAAGGTGAATATTATGATAGGTTGGTAAAAATAGGTGAGAATGAAAACATTCTATATCTTTATGAAAATATGCTCACCACATCTGAAAACAATATAATAGCTCAGTTGTTTAAACGTGAGATAATCGACGAACTAATGTACGAGCGGTTAGCTCGGATAAAATACGATCATGAATGGATAACTGGTATATCGTCGAAGCTTTCGTTATCGGCAAAATGGCAATTTTCGCCACAATATTATCCATTTACAATAGGTGGGGTAGGTGTTGATAAGGTGACGCAGCAAGAGGTAGCTATCGATACACGTTTTAGCTATAATGAAAAATACATCGACGATGGTATGCAGCGTGTTTATATATCGACTGATTTTCCTATTTTGCACTTTACCATAGCAGGTGGGCATACAAATGTGGCTGGTAATGATAGTTATTATGCTCGCATTCATTCTACACTAAAACACCAAACCTATATAGGTCAGACGGAACTTGATTATGCTGTTGAGGGTGGTATGTTTTTGGGAAAATTGCCATATTCGCTTCTCGAGATGCCTCGTGGTAACAAAACGTATGGTTTCTACCGTTACGACTTTAATATGGTGAACTATCTTGAGTATATTAATGATAAGTATCTCTATACATATGTCGATTGGTATTTGAATGGTCGACTTTTTCATTATTTACCTCGTTTGAACAGAGTTGGCTTGCGTGAAGTGATAGGTTTTAAGGCTATGCTTGGCTCGCTTTCTGATAAGCATTTGTCGATGCTCGATATTCCAAGTAAATCTGGACGTTTGTCGGAGCCATATTTAGAGGTAAATGCAGGTATCGATAATATATTCCGATTCTTTAGGGCTGATGTTATCTATCGAGTCACAAAATCAGAAATTGACGCTCCACGTATTGGCATGAGGTTCCAATTTAATTTCAAACTCTGATATTGTAAAATTGTATTATTCTTCATTTATTCTTTCTTTTGCACGTTGTTATTGAAAAATTATGTAGAGTATGAAGTCTATTCGTTGGTTGTGGAGTGACGCATTACTTGTTGTGCTTACATCGTTGGCATTGTTCTGTTTTTGGGGCTATGGTTTTCCGCAATATGTTATGGCGCGCGAACAAACGTGCCTTTTCCTTTGGAACACTGACTATCTGTGGCAACGGCTTACGTCAGTCGGTGGTATGGCGAGTTACATTGCCGATTTCGTTGCACAATTTTTCTACGTCATCAAGTGGGGAATCATTGTATTTATCGTACTGTTTTGGTTGTTCTATTTTGCTGTGCGTACATTGCTGAAGCGCTATATACACAATAGATGGATACTAATGCTTATTTCGCTCGTGCCACCTATGATTATGAATTTACTTATGCTTCGCCTTGATGTTCAACTCGATTTATACATAGCACTAATCATGAGCGCGGCGTTGGTTGCTGCTTTGCCACATAGCGGAAGGTCTGCGTATGTAATCTCTCTCTTTGCCATACCTATTACGTATTGGATGATTGGTCCAGTGGCGTTTTGGCATGTGCTGCTGTGGCTCACTTCTGTTGCGCGTGCATTGACGATGGTTGGTATGGTTGGATGTTGTGTAATAGGATCTTACATAATTACTTATTATCCGCTACGCACTGCCATAACTGGCATAAACTACGTATGGCCGAACGAAGCTATTTTTGTGTCGAATCAAGAGCTTGAAGCTGATTTTTGTTTACGTTTAAATATTCCACAGAAGCTCAGCACAATGCTGCGTACTGACAAGCCCAAGTCGGTAGCGGTGCGCGAGGTGGAGCAGTACATAAGCCGCAGTGCCGTCAGCCCTCAAGCACATGCGGCGCTCAATAGTTGTATGGCTTGTTTTATGATGAGCGACATATACCTGCGTATTGGTATGGTGAGTATGTCGCAACGTGCTGCGTTTGAAGGAATGGTGGCTATGCCCAATGGTCGACAAAATGGTCGTTCTATCAAACGATTAACCGAAACGGCATTGATAATGGGAGAGTATGATTTGGCACAAAAATATATTGCCACACTAAGGCAGACGCTGTTTTACCGCGAATGGGCACTTTCGGTCGAAGCTATGATTGCCGACAATGCTAAATTTGAATGCAATAAAATGTATGCAGGATTGCGTCAAATATATTTAGAAAGTAGCGATAAGTTTTTTTATTGATTTATGATAAGTTTATGAAAATCAGAAGTATACTTATATATGCACTCGTCTTATTAGCAGCATGTACTGATAAACCTCATGATGTTGTAAAAGTTGATAAATTTCCAAGCATATATCCCGATTATGTTGGTGTGACCATTCCCCAAGGTATTGCACCACTCAATTTTGCATTGTTCAACGATGATTGTAATTGTGTGGTTGTAGATGTTAAGGGGTCGAAAGGAGGGACGCTGAGTACGTCTGGACGCTATGCCGATTTCGATATTGATGAATGGCACAAGTTGACTGCGGCAAACATTGGTGGCACTCTGACATTTAGTGTGTGCGCCAAGATTGCTGGCAAATGGTTGCAATATGCCGATTTCGATATTTCAGTTAGCACCAATCCGTTACCTGAATGGGGACTTACATATCGTCGGATTGCACCAGGTTATGGTCAGTATGGACTTATGGGTATTTATCAGCGTAGCTTAAGCACTTTCGACGAATATCCTATAGTGGTTAATACTCAGTCGAAAGGTATGTGTGTTAATTGTCATACGAGCAATAGGGGTAACGCTGAACAAACTATTTTTCATGCTCGTGGAGCTCATGGTGCGACAGTGATAACTCGCAATGGTACAATCGACGTGTTAGAGGCAAAAAATAGTGTAGTTGGTGGCTCACTCGTCTATCCTGATTGGCATACATCGGGTAGAATGTGTGCATTCTCATCGAACAATACGGCACAAATGTTTCATACTCACGACACTAACCGAATTGAGGTATATGACGAGGTGTCTGATATTTATATTTATGATGTTGAAAATCAGTCGATAATAGCCAATGAAGCTTTTGCACGTGCCGATGTAGCAGAGAATTGTCCAACATTTTCAGCATGTGGCGATAGTTTGTATTTTACCTCGTGCCAAGTTCGTCAGTATCCCCAAGCAGTTCGTCAGCAGCAGTATTCACTTTGTAGGGTTGCTATTGATACTATTTCAGGCAAACTTTATGGTCAGGTCGATACGCTGATAAATGCTTCAGTTGTAGACAAAAGTGTTTGTTGGCCACGTCCATCGCCCGATGGTAACTATGTGGCGTATGCGCTTGCAGACTATGGTTATTTCTCTGTATGGCATCAAGAGAGTGATATTTGGTTACTCGATTTGAAAAGTGGAAAACAGTATAAATTGAATGAATTGAATAGCAACAGAGCCGAGAGTTTTCCTAAGTGGAGCAGCAATAGCAAATGGCTTATGTTTGTAAGTCGGCGCGATGATGGACTCTATTCACGCATCTATTTCTCAATGATAGATAATAACGGACATGCAACAAAGCCATTTATGCTTCCGCAACGCAATCCGAAAGAGTTTTATCAGTTGCTTTACGATTCGTATAATACACCTGACTTCATTGCTGAGCAAGTGCAAGCAAGCTCCAAGTCGATTGTCCGCAAATTGGAGAGTAGTGAACGTCAAACAGTAATGGGGGAGTAGTTAATAGAAAATATAAGCAGCATATCCAATCCATTCGTGAATGAGTCTGCGCCATTTTTCGAGCAATTCTAAGTTAGGTAATGTCATTTCCCAAGCAGGTCGTTGTGCTGTGTTGATGTCGACAGTGTAAAAGTCGCATTCCAATTTTGTCTTTCTGCAGCATAGCATTGTGCGACGCATAAAGACAGCCGAATTTATAACCAACACTTTTTTGTTTTTCAGTGAATCGCCAAATAGTTCTATTGTTTTAGTAAAATTCTCAATGGTGTTTTTGGCTCGTGGTTCAATTAAAATGCGATTGGCGCTAATGTTATATACTGTTTGCATGTGATCATAAAATGTGGGTAAGTGCAAATCTTTGTTTGATGAACCATCGCCTGTTATTATCATTTTGTCAACAATACCTTTATTCATCAGCCAAGCACAGTCGATGATTCGATCGGCAGCATCGCAATATTCAATTCGTAGTCGCATTGTGTCGATGTCAGTCATGCCACCTGGTAGTATGGCGTAGTCGTAGTGGCGTGTGGTGTCGATGTCGATAAGGCATTCGTCGCACCAAGCAAGCACTGCTTTCATATATAGTGTGTTGTTAGTAGTCGCTATAAATCCAATGGCAAACACTGTTACCAACACTATTTTTTTTATTTT
>JBGUYH010000049.1:0-4339 GCA_045118595.1 Bacteroidales bacterium
TGGGAGGAATAGCTGTCAATAGGAGCAAACGCAATGGTTCGCTTATTTCCGAAACTGTCAATAAAGCCAACGAAAGCGAAATATTCCAAGTAGCTATAACACCAGAGGGCACTCGTAAAGCAAATCCACGATGGAAAAAGGGATTTTACAACATTGCCTTAGAGGCCAAACTACCAATTGTACTACTTGGCATCGATTATAAGCGAAAATTAGTTAGTGCCACACGTTATCTGATTCCGTCAGGCGACTACGAAGCTGACATTGCTGAGATAAAAGCATTTTTCTGCCAATTCACAGCACGCCACCCCGCACAATTTGCCATTTAAAGTAAGTTTTATATTTAGTCATTAGCCATTATTTTTCATACATTTGCCATTGCCAAAGCAAAATGCAATGAAAAAACTAATTCTAACAGTTGTATTGCTCACGTCAACGTTACTATCGGTGGCACAGCTTAATACAAATCGAATAATGCAAATTGGGCGCAATGCACTCTATTTTGAAGATTATGTATTGTCTATACAATATTTCAACAGAGTAATCAACGTAAAACCATATTTAGCAGATCCATATTACTATCGTGCTGTTGCCAAATACTATCTTGACGATCTGAATGGTGCTGCCAACGATTGTGAAGTAGCCATTGGCATCAATCCGTTTCTTATTAGTGCTTACAATTTGCGAGGCATAGTCAGATTACGCCAAGGTAAATCAGACGAGGCATTGAACGATTTTAAAGCAGGATTGAATATTGAACCTGACAATATGAACTTGTTACTCAACAGCGGAGTAGCAAATATCAACATCAAAGATTACGACAAGGCGCTAGAATCGTGCAACAAAGTGCTAGAATACGACAGCAAAAATGTTCCTGCTATACTCTATCGTGGCATTGCATTAGTCCAAAAGGGCGACTCAACAGCTGCCATCGATGAATTTAAACGTGCAACAACCATCAATAAATATTCCCCCGATGCCTATACATATTGCGGCATGTTACATTATCAGCTAAAGCAATATAAAGAGGCATTATCTGACTATAACCACTTACAAGAGTTGCGTCCACACGATGCCAATGTATATGTAAACAGAGCCATCACAAAATATAATCTTGACGACTACAAAGGCTGCTTTGCTGATCTTGACGAGGCTATTCGCATCGATTCAAAAAACCGTTTAGCCTACGCAAACAGAGGCATGCTACGAGCCGAAGTTGGAGAATATCAAGGAGCAGCCTCAGATTTTACTCGTGTGCTTTCTATCGACCCATCCGACGACATTGCACTATTCAACAGAGCTCTTATATACATACAAATTGGCGAGATGAACGATGCTCTATCAGACTTAAACATTATCATTGCCAAACACCCTGACTTTGGTGCTGCATACTATCAGCGAGCCATCGTTCGACGCTATCTCAACGACCAAAAAGGTTCAGAACTCGACTATATGACAGCATACACATTTGAGCAAGAACGCATAAAACGCGGACTTCAAAATGGAGCTAACAACGATGCAAACAACCCAGATACTAATAAAAAAGAGAAAAAAGAGAGCCGCAGCAAAAACGATAACGACATAAAGAAATATAATCAAATGGTTGTGGTAAGCGACTTTGGAGACAACGATGAAAAATTGAGTCAAGATACCGAACAAATACGTGGGAAAGTACAAGACCGCGACATAGCCGTCGACCTCGAACCCGTCTTTGAACTCTCATTCTTCGCTACCGACACCATACTACCCAAAGCTCGCTATTATGAGAAGAGTGTTGAACAATTCAACAACAAAAAAGTTTATACACGCCCACTCGTCATAACCAACCGCGAGTACAACGTAGAGAATAACAATTCTCTTTTCAGTTTCAACCAAATACGCGATGTATCAAATCAGATAGAGTTATCGCCATCTGAATATGAACTATACCTTGTTCGTGGCACACTCTATAACACTGTTATGAACTACAACAACGCCATAAACGACTTCAATGTATGTATTCTCAAAAATCCATATGATGTCAACGCACTATTCAACAGAGCATCGACACGCTACAAAATGGTAGAAGTAATACGTTCGATGGAAGCCGAAGCATCTGCAGTAAGCGAAGTGCAACTAGGTAATCAGAGTAACAACATGCGAAGCGAACTCTCAATACTTGACTTTGACCTTATTATGTCCGACCTAAAACAAGTATTGCAATATGCGCCCGATTTTGAGTTCGCATACTACAATATGAGTCTCGTACACTGCGCCAGAAAACAATTCGATGAAGCAATGAAAATGCTCAACAAAGCCATTGAACTAAATCCTGAATTTGCCGAAGCTTATTTCAATCGCGGCATAATAAGTATATACTTAGGATATAACGACAAAGGCACTGCCGACCTCAGTAAGGCTGGCGAACTTGGTATGCACAAAGCCTACAATGTAATTAAGAGATACACAAACAAAAACGCAACAGAAGAAGAACAGTAAAACCACATATACCATGAATATCGAAGTCAAACTATCAGTTATAGCACTAACTGCGCTATCAGCTTGTACACAAACAATTCAGTATCCAATGACACGACAAGACAATACCACCGATAATTACTTCGGACATTCAGTGCCCGACCCGTATCGTTGGCTCGAAAACGACACATCAGAAGAAACAACTCAGTGGGTTATCGAGCAAAACAAAGTAACTCGCAACTATGTTGATGCAATACCATTCAGAACAGAAATTGCCGAACGCCTCAAACAAATATGGCACTACGAACGCAAGTCGGCACCATACAAAAAAGGCGACTACTATTTTTATAGCAAAAACGATGGATTGCAAAATCAAGCTGTTTATTACCGCACACACTCTCTCGATACTGATGGCGAGATTATACTCGACCCCAACAAATTATCCGACAATGGCACAGTGGCTCTAACTGAACTTGCAATCTCGCCTGATGGTCGATATTTAGGCTACGGCATAGCACGCAATGGCTCTGATTGGAACGAATATTATGTGCGCGATTTGCAAACAATGAAAGACCTTCCAGATCATCTGATGTGGATTAAATTTTCAGAAATAGAATGGTATAACGACGGATTCTTCTATTCACGTTATCCACAACCAGAACAAGGTGATGAACTAACCGCAGAAAATGTTGATAACGCCGTTTATTATCACCGCATAAACACTCCACAAGACGATGATAAATTAATATTCTCCGATCCTCAGAACAACCTTCGCAGTTTCGGTGCAGCCATTACTGAAGACAAGCAACTATTGGTAATTAGCGTAACCGAATCAACAACAGGTAATGCTTTGTACACACTCGACCTCACCGACCCCAAGGCATGCGTACAACGCACCATCGATACATATGACAAAGATTATCTCCCACTCGGACATTATAATGGTCGACTATTGGTACAAACCAACAATGGAGCTCCTCATTATCGTATTGTTGCCATCGACCCACACAATCCAGCACCAGAGGAGTGGCAAGATATAGTCCCCGAACAGGCCGATGTTATAGAAACTGCCAACTTTGGAAATAACCACATATTCATCAACTACATGCACGATGCTCATTCACAACTTGTAGTTGTCGATTTAGAGACAAACACAACAACAAGTGTAGATATGCCACTAATTGGAGCAGCTAGCGGTTTCAACTCAAGTAAAGGCGAAGACACTGTCTTTTTTACACTTTCATCGTTTGTATCGCCAATGCAAACATATGCATATAGTGTAGCATCTAATACCGTAAAAAAAGTTGAAGGCTGGGGTGCAAAAATCGATTTCCCATTCTCCGATTACGAAACCGAACAGATATTCTACACCAGCAACGATGGCACACAAATACCTATGTTTATTACACACAAAAAAGGTATTACACTCGATGGCAACAATCCCGTTTGGCTCTATGGATATGGCGGATTCAATATCAGTCTGACACCATTCTTCGACATTCGTCGCTTACTTTGGCTCGAACATGGTGGCGTATATGCTGTAGCCAATATCAGAGGTGGTGGTGAATATGGCGAAGAATGGCACTTAGCAGGAACACAACTAAACAAGCAAAATGTATTCGACGATTTTATCAGTGCAGCTCACTATCTCATTGATAAAAAATACACAAACCCATCGCTTATGGTTTGTCAAGGAGGCTCAAACGGAGGTTTACTGATAGGAGCAACCATAAACCAAGCACCAGAACTATTCAGAGTAGCCTTTCCACAAGTTGGTGTTCTCGACATGCTACGCTACCACAAGTTCACAATCGGCAGATATTGGGCTACTGACTATGGCACTGCCGACGATTCTGAACAAATGTTTAAATACCTATTATCATAC
>JBGUYH010000050.1:0-3568 GCA_045118595.1 Bacteroidales bacterium
TGATGGCGGGTATTGCCTCCTCTAATGCTATGGTTTTTATTAGGATAATAGAACATGTCGAATTGTTTCCCCGCCCGAATGAGTGCATCGGTAAATTCGGCTTGGTTTTGTATATGAACATTGTCATCGGCAGTGCCATGTATGAGGAATAGTTTTCCGTTTAGATTAGCGGCTAATGAAAGTGGTGTGCACTCATCGTAACCACTAATATTCTCTTGCGGAGTTCGCATAAAACGCTCGGTGTAGATGGTGTCGTAGAAACGCCAAGAGGTAACAGGTGCTACAGCAATAGCAGTCTTGAAAGCATCGGTGCGGCAGAGGCAAAGGCTCGACATGAAACCGCCAAAACTCCAACCCCATATGCCTATGCGCTTACTATCGACGTAAGGCAACTGACCAAAATATTTTGCTGCAGCTATTTGGTCGTCGCTTTCTGTTCGACCTAAGTGTTGATATGTACATTTCTTGAATTCATTGCCTCTGCATCCAGTACCACGTCCGTCAACACAAGCAACAATGTAGCCTTCAGCAGCTAAGGCTTGTTCCCAATCAAATGCCCATTTGTTAAGCACTTCTTGTGAACCAGGACCGCTATATTGCACCATTAACAATGGATATTGTTGCTTAGCATCGAAGTTGATAGGTTTTACTATCCAAGCATTCAATTCAGTTATGCCATCAGCTGCGGGTACTTTTATAAACTCTTTCTTTTGCCAATTTACGCTTTTGAGCTTATCTGTAAGTTTCCGATTGTCTTGTACGGTCCAAAGTAATTTGCCACTTGCTGTTTCGTGCATAGTGTAGACGGGTGGAGTGTTGGTGTCGGAGTACGACTGCTCGTAGTATTTGCAATTGTAGCTGAATTCAACATATGTTGTTCCATCGTTGCTGCTTATCTTTCGTTCGTTTTTTCCATCGATGTTTATAGCATATACATCGCGATTGAGTGGTGAAGTGCGAGCTGCTTGATAGTAGAGTGTGCGACTCTGTTTGTCGTAGCCCAAAATATCGGTTACATCCCATTCGCCATGTGTTAGTTTTGTGCGCATTACACCATTAGTGCCATATACATAGATATGATTCCATCCATCCTCTTCGCCTGTGTATATGAATGTTTGTCCGTCGGGCAAGAATAGTGAATTGTCGAGTACATTTTCATCTATGTAGTATTTGTTTTTATCGGTAAAGAAGTTGTTGCAAACAGTCGATGCTGTATTTGCTAAATAGATGTCGAGTTGGTTTTGACGTCGATTGAGTGTGTATATGGCGAGTTGTCCGTCGGTGTAAGTCCATTTGATACGTGGAACATAGCGGTTTTTCATATCGCCCAAATTCATAGTTTTGGTTTGGCGTGTCGATATGTTGTAGACGTGTACCGATACGTCTGAGTTTTTCTCACCTGCTTTAGGATATTTGTATGAGTAGTATCCTGGGTATGTAGCATATTCACTATTGCAACCTGCGTTGTATACAGGGAACGAAAATTCGTTGACTTGACTTTCGTCGAAGCGGATGTATGCCAATTGTTTTGAGTCGGGCGACCATTCCATAGCCGATGTCATGGTAAACTCTTCTTCATAGACCCAATCAGGTGCTCCATTTATAATCACGTTAACCTTGCCATCTTCGGTAACTGTAGATGTTGAGTTGTATCGTAGTTTTTTGATATATATATTGTTATTGCTTACATAGGCTATCATTGTGCCATCGGGCGAAATTTTTGCATCGCGCTCTTGCCCATATTCACTTATGCGTTTTAGTTCGTTGTAGTGAATGTCATAGACGAAATAGTCGGCTGTAAACGAGTGGCGATAGAGTGATTGTGAGTTGGTGTAGATGAGTATTTTTTCTTCATTATCAGAGAAGCAAAAACCATCAATGTCTTCAACTTCGCAGTTCTCTATCTTCTCCAAATCCATAATAGTACCTGTCTCTTTCCCATCTTTGTAGGCATATATTTTTATAGTATGCCCGTCAGATGCTGCATAATGTTCGCCATCGAGAAGGGGCACTTTATCTGCTACACCTCTGATTGCGTATGTATGATTGAGTTTGAGGTCGTCGATGCTTATGTTTTGTTTTTGCGCACTGACAGTTGTTGTAATTACAGCAAATGCTATTAATGCTAGTACCTTCATATTCAGTAGTTGTTGTATTTTGTTATTTTTTTTCATGATGCAAAACGATAAGATGTATTTCTGGTGCAGCGCAAAAACGTATTGCTTTGCGTGATGTGCCTATGCCATTGGAGCATAGCACAGCTTGTCCTTTACTATTGTATCTGATGCCGTGCCGAAAACGTTGTCCATAGTGACTTGGCAAAACGGGTGCATATAGTCCGAATAGTGTCACTTGTCCGCCATGCAGATGACCAGCCATAGTGAAGTCAACTTTAGGGCAATCAACGTCTTCTATATAGTCGGGTGTATGTGTTACAAGCATTACAAAGTCACTGTCGCATACTGTTTCTGAGTCGGGACATGGTATTGTTTCGCGGCGGCTAAAAGTATTTTTTGCTCCAATGATGACAAGTTTCCCCCCATTTATGTTAAGCGTATTTAGTGTATTGTCGATGGGTGTTATGCCATGTTGGTGCATGCTGTTTATAATAATGTCGGTGCAACGTTCGTAGTCGTTGTTACCCATTACGGCATAGGCACCATGTGTAGGTTTTGATGTCATTATCTCATTAAAAAGAGGGTCTACATATTGGCATCCCTCTTGATAATCGCCGCCCAACAATATTATGTCAGGGTTGAGTTCGCGTAGCATATTGCCCAAACTAATGAGTGTGCGATTGTTGAAACGGCTAGCATAATGTGTATCGGTGATGAAAACTATGCGCAGACTATCGAGACCAGCATCAATGTCGGGCGATGTGATGTCGAGACGTACACATCTACGTATGCCGCGATGATTACATTTGAGGTGTTCGCGACTACGTTCGATGCTGACGTTGCTTTGCGCCACTGCTGCAACAATTGTCAGTAATGCTATTAATATGGTTAGGCTACGTCTCATTCACAATTTACTCTGCAATAGCTCCAGAAATAAGTATTTCGTCGTTAACGTAGGCTGCAGCAAATTGTCCGGGTGTTACGCCTCGTTGTGGTTCGTCGAATATGATATATAGTGCTTGCTCACCCATGCGCAGTGTGGCTTTTTGTAGTGGCTGCCGATAACGAATGCGAACATCAGCATGCATTGTGTCGCCAACATGCATTGCCTTATCAGGACGTACGTAATGCACTTCATCGTGGTTGATGCGAATTACTTTGCGGTAGAGACCTCGATGATTTTCGCCCATTCCAACATATATTTGGTTATATTCCACATTGGTGCCAATGATGAAAAGCGGTTCTGGGAAACCTCCTATGTTGAGTCCTTTGCGTTGACCTATGGTGTAGAAGTGAGCGCCTTGATGCTGACCAACTTTATTGCCATATTTTGGATGAAAAGGGTAGGCGTGCGACAATTTCATTAAGTCGGTTTCGCTGTTGGTGCAACTCCAATCGCGGTCGAAAATTTCGCAATCAGAGTCTATGATGAACACTTTTCCAGTCTTTGC
>JBGUYH010000051.1:0-4304 GCA_045118595.1 Bacteroidales bacterium
TAGGTAAAAGTAGTTTGGTGCTTATTGGTCCTGAAGGCGATTTTTCTAAAGAAGAGATAGCACAAGCTCGCTCATGTGGATTTGTTGAAGCTACACTTGGCGACGAACGATTGCGTACAGAAACAGCAGCTATGGTAGCTTGTCATATTGTCGACTTGAAAAACCAAATCTAAGTTCATTGGTGTTTTGTAATTAAAAATCAGAGCTATATTTACAACGTATATCTCATTCTACGTACACTCCAAAATAATCTTCATCTGTGTTAAATATTATAAGTGTACATAGCAAAGTTTATGGCATTATCTATATCAAAACGGATGCTTAAAATTTGTTATTCCAATAAAAATGCCTATTTTTACACGATTTTTTGCTTTTACTATGCTTTTTCGACCAACCCTCGATAATGATACTAAAAGCTCAAAAATAGAAAATTAGGTAAATAACAAATAAATGGCAGACGAAAGAATAATCCCCGTCAAGATTGAGGAGCAAATGCAAACCGCCTACATCGACTACTCAATGTCGGTTATTGTGGCACGTGCACTCCCCGATGCTCGCGACGGCTTTAAGCCAGTCCATCGCCGAATATTGTTCGGTATGGATAAACTTGGCAACACCTACAATCAGCCACACAAAAAATCGGCACGTATCGTAGGTGAAGTGCTCGGTAAGTATCACCCACATGGTGATTCCTCGGTCTACGGAGCACTTGTGCACATGGCACAACCATGGGCCTTACGTTATCTGCTTGTCGATGGACAAGGAAACCTTGGTTCGGTCGATGGTGACCAACCAGCAGCCATGCGTTATACCGAGGCTCGCATGCAAAAAATGGCCGAAGATATGCTTATCGACATCGATAAAGAGACTGTTGATATGACAAAAAACTTCGACGAATCGCTTGAAGAACCTACGGTATTGCCTACACGCATCCCAAATTTGTTAATCAATGGTTCATCGGGTATTGCCGTTGGTATGGCTACTAATATGGCTCCTCACAACATTGTTGACTCTATAGATGCTATTATTGCATATATCAACAATCGTGATATAACTATAGATGAACTTATTCCAATTATAAAATCGCCAGACTTTCCAACTGGTGGTATTATATATGGTTATCAGGGAGTTAAAGATGCATACCTCACAGGTAAAGGCCGTATCATAATACGTTCAAAGTGCGAATTTGAAGTTATCGATGGGCATGATTGTATTGTCGTGACTGAAATACCATATATGGTTAATCGTGCAGAAATGGTTAGCCGTATAGCACAAATGGTCAATGACAAGAAAATTGATGGCATATCGAATATACAAGACGAAAGCGACAAAAATACACGTATAGTTATCGAGTTGCGTCACGATGCGATGCCACAGGTTGTGCTCAATCACTTGTACAAAAACACTTCACTTCAGTCAAGCTTTTGCGTCAACAATATTGCACTTGTGCATGGTCGACCAAAATTGCTTAACCTCAAAGATATAATATCATGCTTTGTCGACCACCGTCATGAAGTGGTTGTTCGTCGTGCCAAATATGACAAACGCAAAGCAGAAGAGCGAGCACACATCCTCGAAGGCCTTATAATAGCATCTGACAATATTGACGAAGTAGTAAAAATTATACGAGCAGCATCGAGTACCGATGACGCCAAGCAAAAGCTTATGGCACGCTTCAATCTCGATGATATACAAGCAAATGCTATTGTCGAAATGCGTTTGCGACAGCTTACAGGCTTGGAACAAGATAAACTTCGTGCTGAATATGCTAAGCTTAAGGAACTTATCGAATATTTGGATAAATTCCTTGCAAGCGAAGAGATGCAGATGGACAAGATAAAAGAGGAACTTGTCGAAATAAAAGAAAAATATGGCGATGAGCGTCGTACACAAATAGAATATTCAGCAGGAGAATTTAATCCAGAAGATTTCTATGCCGACGATGAAGTTGTAATAACAGTGAGCCATGTTGGTTACATCAAACGCACATTGTTGAGTGAATTCAAGGCACAAAGTCGTGGCGGAATGGGTTCAAAGGGTACTGGTACACGCGACCAAGACTTTATTGAACATATGTATTTTGCCAAGATGCATGACACAATGATGTTCTTTACCAAAATGGGTCGTTGTTTCTGGTACAAAGTTTATGATATTCCAGAAGGTAATAAACAGTCGAAGGGACGTGCCATACAAAATATTCTCAATATAGAAAAAGAGGATCAAGTCAAAGCATTTATAACAGTTCGTGGTCTCAATAATGCCGAATATACTAATAGCCACTATATAGTAATGGCTACCAAGAATGGCATAATAAAGAAATCGCTATTGACAGAGTATTCGCGTCCACGTCAAAATGGAATCATAGCACTTACTGTTAAAGATGGTGATGAACTGCTTAAAGCAATACTCACTGATGGTAACAATCATCTTATGCTTGCTACTCTCAACGGACGTGCCAACCGATTCCATGAATCGAACATACGATGCATAGGTCGTACGGGTGCAGGTGTACGTGGTGTAACGCTCGATGGTCCTGACGATAAAGTTGTTGGCTTTATCGGTTTGGCAGAAGACGAACAAGCAAACATATTCGTACTCTCAGCCAAAGGCTTTGGTAAACGCTCTGTTGTTGATGACTATCGCATAACTAACCGTGGTGGTAAGGGTGTACTCAATTTCCGCATCACCGAAAAAACAGGATCTGTTATTGCCATTGACAAACTTACTGATGACGATGACCTTATGCTCATTACACGTTCAGGCATAACCATACGTCTTGCAGCAAGCGAAATACGTGTTACAGGTCGTGCTACTCAAGGTGTTAAACTCATCAACTTAACGAAGCGTAACGATACACTTGCATCGGGCACAGTGGTTCCGCACGATGATGACGAAGAACATGAACAAGTTGATGGTGAACTCACTGAAGAACAATCAATACCCGAAGATTCAACTGAAACAAAAGAATAAAAACAGAAAAATTAACTGAATCATGAATAAGGTAACTTTAATTGCTGCAGCTCTCACATTTGCAACTGCAGCTTTCGCCCAAAAATCGAAAATTAATTCGGCCGAAAATGCCTACATTCTGGGACAGACCGAACAAGCTAAAGCCGACATTGAAGCCGCTATAGCTAATCCAAAGACTGAAGGTCTTGTAAAAACTTATCTCGTAGCATCGCGCATCTTCAGCAAACTTGCTGTTGAAGGTAAAGATAACGAGGGTGTTGTAAAAGGTCGTCAGTATCTTGAAAAAGCATACGAAATTGACCAAATTCCAGACAAAAAAGGAAAGACTGGTAAAGAAGCAAAAGCTATCAATAAAGAGTATGCTACTTACTCTGCTAACTCTGTAAACTTTGGTGTAAAATGCTTCAACGACCATAACTACAATGGTGCAAAGGTTGCATTTATTAACGCTGTTTGGGCTAATAGCCATGCAGATAACTATGCTGAAGTTAACGACTCTGTACTTATCTATAATGCAGCCATTGCAGCAATGCAAGCTGAAGATTATGAAACAGCAGCAGTTTATTTCGATAAGTCAATTGATGTTAACTACGATGGTCCTATGTCGGTTCTTCGTGTTAACTACTGCTTCCAACAAATTAAAGCATCTGCTGATAAAATAGAGGCAAACCTCAAAAAGGGTTTTGAAAAATATCCTGAGAATAAGGATGTACTGATGACACTCATTCAGTACTATCTTACAAGTCAGCAAAACGAAGCAGCTCTCGTTTATCTCAACGAAGCTATATCGAAAGACGACAGCAATCCACAACTCTATTTTGCGCGTGGTTGTTTGAACGAAAAAATAGATATGCAAGCAGCAATTGCTGACTACCAGACAGCACTTTCAAAAAATCCTAAGCATTTCAACGCACTCTACAATTTGGCAGTAGTACACTACAATAGTGGTGTTGAAAAAGTAGGTGAAGCCAATAACGAACGCGACCAGAAGAAATATGAAGCTATGATGAAGGAAGCTAATGGCATTTTTGAAAAGGCACTTCCTTACATGGAACAAGCTGCAGATAATGCTGACAACGTAGAGAACAAGAAATTGTGTCTCGAAACGGTAAAGAATATTTACTATCGTTTAGGTCAGTACGACAAATCTCAAGAAGCTGCTAATAAAATTCATGAACTTGAGTAATTAACTCTGTTTTAATTTATAATCAACGCCTTATGCATTAAATTGCATAGGGCGTTTTTGTATATTTTTCAGAAACTTTCAAAATATATTTATCGGTTTGACCTCTAATGATTGAAAAAAGTAGAATATTATAGTTAATATATTGATG
>JBGUYH010000052.1:0-7395 GCA_045118595.1 Bacteroidales bacterium
CCGAAAACGACTTTGAGTCGACACCAAAAAGTGATAACATTGCCTCGCCCAAAAACATAAATGACATTAGTATCACAAAAGCCACCAACGTTGTTTTTAAAGGCGATATTTCGATACCTTTTGCGCGTATAGATGCTACAATAGGCATTGAACCCAACATATCAATCACAGCAAAGAGTACTATGAACGAGGAAAAAATTTCACGTGAATTTATTTCCATAATTAACTTAATTTGTTTATTATTAAACAATACTCATAAAATCTGTGCAAATATAATAACATTATCGGAACAAAAGTAAAAACTACATACTTTTTTACCAAAACGACATCAAAAAGAGTATTTTTCTTGGAATATAAATAAAAAAAAGACTGCACAACAACATTGTCGCACAGTCATATTGCATATATATTACAAATTATCACTTCTCTTTACAGCAAGAGCAAGAACAATTGCAACCTACTACTTTCCAAATAACGGCTGCCAATGCTCCACCTACCAATGGACCGACAATGAATATCCACAAATTGCTTAGTGCTGTTCCACCTTGAAATACAGCAGGAGCAATAGATCGAGCTGGATTAACAGAAGTACCTGTGTAACGAATGCACACCAAATGGACTAAAATAAGGCTCAAACCGATAGTCAATCCTGCCAAATTACCGGCACCTTTTTGTGCATCGGTGGTACCAAGTACTACCAAAACGAATACACAAGTGAATACTATTTCAGCCACTAAGCCTCCAACAACGCTTACTCCACTCTGCAAATCGTTGGCACCCGTACCTACAAGTCCATCAACATTAGTTGTGAGCAGATATAGCAACGCAGAGCCAATGAATGCACCAATTACTTGAAACAACATATAAGCACATGCGTCTTTAAACGTCATACGACCAGAGAGGAAAACTCCTAATGTAATAGCTGGATTGATATGGCAACCACTAATATTTCCAATGGTGTAAGCCATAGCAACAACTGACAAACCAAATGCCATAGAAGTTCCAACAACCGAAGTCGTATCGACTCCGCACTGAAGGCTGACAGCCACACCGCAGCCCATAAGCACAAGCACCATAGTGCCAACCATTTCTGCCAAATACTTTTTCATATTATTAAAATTTAGGTTATAGGTTCGAAATTTTAGGCAAACAAATCACGCATTATCATGTCGGTTGCGCCACACATACTCTTTACATATGTATCGGCAGCTATGCCCGATTGTTCTAACTTACTATCATTGGTGCGGAATTCGTTTATTATTGCCTCAAAATCAGTTGTTGTTTCAACACATCTGCCAGCACCGCATGCTATGAGATCGACAGCTTCTTTAAATTTCTTATGGTTAGGTCCGAATATGACAGGAATACCATATGTAGCTGCTTCGAGTGTATTGTGAATGCCTTTGCCAAACCCACCTCCAATATAAGCTACCTGACCATATTTATATATTGATGATAACAATCCGATGGTATCAACAATCATAACACTATAATTCTCGGGATCAACAGGCGGATTAGTGTAGAAAAAGGCTACTTCCCCAATTCGCTCACGCAATTTTTCTACTCGCGCTTTATCTACTTCATGAGTAGCTATTATAAGCTTCAAATCATTTTGTTTCTTATTGTTTGGATTGAGAAAATATGGCAAATAGACATCTTCGTCGGGTTCCCATGAACTACCTGCCACCATTACCATTTTTGCTCCATTTACAAACCTACGTGCAATATCGACATCGGCAGAAGCTTCCGCTATTTTTCTAACTCTATCAAAACGCGTATCGCCTGCCACTGTATAGTTGTTCAAACCAATAGTATCGAGGAGCTCAGCTGATGTTTTATCTTGTATATAGATATGTTTAAACACTCGCAACATATCGCGGAACCAACCACCATACCATTTAAAGAAGGCTTGTTGCTTACGGAATATGACTGAAATACCATATGTTGGTATGTTACACTTATGCAATGTCATTAAGAAGAAATGCCAAAATTCGTATTTAACAAAAATGGCAAGTTCAGGATTTATGGCTTCGATAAAACGTCGTGCATTCAATGGTCCATCGGCTGGTAAATAGCATACCAAATCGGCCATTGCATAGTTCTTGCGCACTTCGTATCCAGAAGGCGAATAGAAGGTAAGTACAATCTTTCTATTAGGATATTTTTCGCGCAGAGCTTCTATTATTGGTCGGCCTTGTTCAAATTCGCCCAACGAAGCAGCATGAATCCATACGCACTTAGTACTATTGTCGTAGTTTTGTAACTTACGCCACGTTTCAGCTCGACCATTCGACAACTGCTTAGCCTTTTCATTGAACACTGCTGCTATGCGAACTCCAAATGAATAAACCCATATTCCCAAAAGGTATATTAGCGATATTATTTTCTTCATCGTTTATGTTGTTGTTTTTTTATTCCACTTTAATAATTACGCCCATGGTTCGAAACCAATAACAGATATATCATCGGTTTGATCATTTGCGCCTTTCCATTCTAGTATGCGTCTATTGAGCATACTCTTTTGATCTTTAGCTGGCAATTTATGTATGTAGAGTAGCAACTGCTTGAAACGGCGATGCTTAAACTTCTTATATTCTGGTCCACCAAATTGGTCGACATAACCATCGGAGAACATATAGAACATATCACCATCGCAGCAGTCTATCATCTGACTTGAGTAATTTATCTCAGCATCATTACCCATTATTCCTCCCGTTCCAATCGAGTGTCGGTCGCCATGATAAGTTAATATTTCATTATTGCGAATGATATAAAGATCGTTCATTGCACCCGCAAAGTTTATCTTCTTTTCTTTATGATGCACCACACAAAGCGTCATATCCATACCTTCGTTGAAATCTTCACCATTTTTAGCTCGCTTAATAAGTGTGCTATGGATGTCGCGATGCAGATATGTGAGTATTGTACCTGCATCGTCAACTTTTTGGCGCATTATAATATTGTAGAGGTGATCGATACCTACAATCGATATAAACGCACCTGGTACACCATGACCAGTACAGTCGGCTGATATTATAAACGTCTTATCATCACGATGATATAGGCTATAAAAGTCACCACTCACAATGTCGCGTGGCATATAGTAGACAAATATCTTATCGAACAATTTGCCTAATCCTTCAAGTGGAGGCATGAGCGATTCTTGTATTCGCTTTGCGTACTTAATACTATCCTCTTGGTCTTTATGCAATTTGGCCAATCGGTTACGCTGTGCTTCTACCATCTTACGAGCTCGTGCATCGCTCTCCATTTGCTTCATCCTACGCGTCATGCTACGGAACCGAATGTCGATAAGGAACCATGTGCACGCCAATGTAAGTATGATATAAAACACAATAGCAGCATTGCTCAGCCAAAGTGGTGGAACGACGTCGATATAGAACACTTTTGTTGTGTCAGACCAACGTTTATCGCTATTAGTAGCTCTCACTTCTACACGATATGTTCCTGGCATTGGACCTGATATTAAGATGCTATTGCCGTCGACCAAATTCACCCAATCATCGTCGTTTATACGATACATAAATTCATTACGTGCTGGCAATGTAAAATCCGACGATGCTACATTGATTTGCAATGCAGCTCGCATTAGATAACGAACACTGTAAAGCGTATCGTTGACAACGGTAGCACTTGTTTCTTTACCTGACTGACCATATGTTACGCTACTAACAAATAGGTTTGGGCGCACATCGTTGAAGTGTACATTGCCCATGTGAATAAAATTTAGATTTGTAGCATTACCTATGTAGAGATACTCCTTATAACGAGCAAACTTATGACAGTCGTTGCCCATATATGTTAATCCGTCGTGATGATTGAGCATATAGAGATACTCTGAGTCGGCAGCTATATAACCAACACCTCGATTTGTACTAAGCCAAATGTCGCCATTGTTATTGCACACCACATCGTATATCATCGTATTCTTCAGCTGTCCATTGAATGGTGCTGCCGACATTGTCCGAGTCTCTTTATCATAAACAAGCACACCAGATATTGTGCCAATCAACACTGATTTCCCATTATCAGCAAATGCTGTTGTTCGGTTGTCGTTGGTTGGTAATATGTCGAGGGTTGGTGTTTCAACAAAGACGCTATCCCCCAGTTCCATAACAAACGAGCCAGACTCAGTACCTGCCCACACACGTCCATCAAGATCTGAATAGACTGTATTAACGTTTTCGATACCATGCGATGCGCTAGGATAACGCACCGTTTTTACGCCATTGTATTTATATAATCCTACTTGGGTAGCAAACCATAGATTTCCCAAGCAATCTTCGTTCATAAAATTGATTATGCACCTACCATCGAGCGATGATATTATTGAATCGGTGACAATAATCTCTTCAACACCATCGGGCAAATCGGGACGGTATCGTAATGGACCAAGTGTTGTTCCAAATATCACTTCACCATTCTTCCGCATATAGACAGAATATACGTTGCGATGTGGCACTGGAATATGTTCAGAAGTACACTCTCTTGTATCAACTTTGAGTACCCCATCTATGCCACATGCAGCCCATACTGTACGACTACACGATGCAAAAATATCGTGTGTGATATAATTAAGTGGCATATCAGATTCTGCCACTAATGCAGGACGTATTTTAGGTGCTTTGGTGTCGAGTTTGACCAGACCAGCATTGCTCGTTGCAAGCCATAATATCTGATTTTCATCCTCCAACATATTATTCACTACACTATGTGCATTGAGGAATAGATCGAGATTAGCAACTTTGCGCACTTTCTTCTTTATCGGGACCCATTTTAGCAAATGATTATTTTCATATGCTATCCAAAAACCTAATCCATAATCTCTGATGATGCATTGAACTTGTTCATGTTGTAATATTGGTTCTTGGGCATATTGTCCACTCTTTACATTGTATGAAAGCAAGCCTGATGTTGTACCTATTAATAAAACAGAATCGTTAACTGCGCAAATATCGTTAAGATAACCACGTGTGTGCTTTATAATCTTTATCTTATCAGTATATGTATCGAGTACAGCAAACGATGTCTTCCCTAGCATTATTGCTATGTTCCGCTCGTCAGACATTGGCTCTAATCGCATTTTATCAATTTTAGCTCCAGTATGTTTTTTGCGAGCTGCAAGCACTATCTTAGTTTGTTCACCAGTACTCTTATCTATCTTTATAATATTATTTATGTACGATACATATATGTAATTTCCTACAGAGCATACTCCATAAGCACACATAAACTCACCCAAATTTGCAGGTGAGTCATCAATTGGCACTGTACGGAAACTACCTTTGTGATGATTATAGCAAATCAGTCCACCATCGCGAAGTGTAGCATATACATATCCATCTATATCTTTCAGAGCACCAACATCTTTGCCTTGCATGGCTGTTGTATCGTTCTTATCAGAGATGAAGTTTTTGAACAGATAGCCATCAAATGTATTTATGCCATCGTTGGTACCTAGCCACAACCTTCCCTCTTCATCTTCGTCAATGCTCGATACAAAATTACTCGTCAGTCCATTGTCGATAGTATAATGTCCAGCATTGCACACCGTAATCTGGTCGACAATAACATCACTATCATGTGTTGGTTCAAACTGAGCCAGCACAACAGATGGCAGTGCAGCAATTATTATTGCCAACAATGTTTTATATGTGCTTTGCCATAACATACTAACAGATGTATATAACAAGTTCTATTTTTTCGCTCTTTTTATTATTTCTGCCGCTATGCGCTTAGCCTCTGTATCGATGGCAAAATAATCATCGAACGAAGGATTGGCCACGAAGTTAATCTTTCCCATCGTTTGTTCTATAATATCAGACATTTGCAAGAATCCCACATTACCTTTTAAGAATTCAGCAACAGCCACTTCGTTAGCTCCATTCATTGCACACGGAGCTGTACCGCCTGTGGTCATCGCATCAAAAGCTATGTTGATATTGCGAAATACGTTACGATCAGGTGCTTCAAATGTCCACTCTGGATGTTCAATAAAATTAAACTTAGCCACAGGTGAAGGCACTCTGTCGGGGAAAGTTAGTGCATATTGTATTGGCAAACGCATATCAGGAACTCCGATCTGTGCTTTCAGCGAACCATCAGTAAACTCAACAAGTGAATGAACTATTGATTGTGGGTGTACCACTATGCCTATTTTGTCGGCTGTCATATCGAAAAGCCAACGTGCCTCAATAGACTCAAGTCCTTTATTCATCATCGAAGCAGAATCGATAGTTACTTTAGCTCCCATGCTCCAATTAGGATGTTTGAGTGCAGCCGCAGGTGTAACATGCTCAAGTTCGGCACGTGTACGACCTCGGAATGGTCCACCCGATGCTGTAAGTATAATCTGTGCTGGTTTCAGATGACGCTCGCCATTTAAACACTGAAATATAGCAGAATGCTCAGAGTCGACGGGTAATATATCGACACCTTTTTGCTTGGCGTGTGCCATAATATATTCACCTGCGACAACAAGTGTTTCTTTGTTAGCTAAGGCTATTGTTTTACCTGCATCAATAGCACACTTGGTTGGACGCAAACCACTAAAACCAACCAACGCTACTAATACAACGTCAGTACTTTGATAAGCAGCTGCTTCGCACACAGCTAAGTCCCCCGCTGCCACTTCGATGTTAGTACCACTGAGCATATTAGATACAACATCTCGTTTTTGCTCGTTAGCGATAACCACCAAACGTGGTTTAAATTCAATAGCTTGCTTTGCCAAAAGTTCGGCATTATTACCTACAACAAGTACATCGACCGCGAACATATCAGGATGCATTCTAACAACGTCGAGTGCCTGAGTTCCTATAGAGCCCGTCGAGCCAAGTATTGCCAATCGTTTCATTTCTTCCTTTTCTTCTATTCAAACAAAATATAATCCTCTGGATTAAGCGGAACACCAGAGTACCACAACTCAAAATGCAAATGTGGACCAGTTGATAATTCACCTGAATTACCAGTTAAAGCGATAGCTTCACCAGCATGTACACGCATTCCTGCACGTTTTAAGAGTTTGCTATTATGCTTATAAACAGATATTATCTGATTATCGTGCTGAACTTGAATTACATATCCCGTTCCAACTGTCCATTCTGAAAATATAACTGTTCCATCAAGTATCGACGACACACGGGTACCCTCGGCAACAACAACATCGACACCGAAATGACCATTCGAATCGCCAAATTTATTCGATATAATGCCCTTAACTGGTGGATAGAAATACATCATTTCAAGTTGCATATTTTCACCAGAGCTTTGTGGTTCGCTTACATTGTAACGTTCTTCCTCCTCTATCTGTTTCCTAAATAGGCTATCAGCTTCTGATTTTTGCGATGATATGTCTATTTTTTGTTGCTTGCG
>JBGUYH010000053.1:0-6201 GCA_045118595.1 Bacteroidales bacterium
TCCTCGTTGCCAAGATAATTTATCCAAGGCCAAGGTGTTTTTGGGTCTGTAATGACATACTCGCGTTCTTTGTCGTCAAAATGACCATAAATTTTATTCTCCATTTATTTGTGAATTTTTTGTTGTTTTCTTACTTATAATATCAATGTTTTGTCATTTTTGGAAATATCTCTATTTCAACGTTTTAGCTAAGTATTTCATATATTAGACAAAACAATGCGAAGTTATATATTAATAATATTAACATCTTCGCAAAATCAATCATATCATTGTACAAAACGAGCCAAATGTTATTTTTATTACTCGTTTATCCACATTTCATTTCCTTGTTCACGCATCAATTTTCCAATATCTGACAATGTTTGCATTGCTTTATTGGCCTCAATCAATCGTTCAACAGCCTCATCTATAACATATTGAAAACCAACATGAGGTACACTTATCTTCAATTTTAGCCCACCATGCACTCGAAAACAAATATCCATTGTAGTTCTATGATCGGTGAGCGAATAGAATATATTGTTATTTGCTATTTTCAACTTCAGATAAGCCACAACAGCCATTTCGCCCATTGTTTTCAATCTGACTTGTTTCTGACACATGCGCATCATCTTATCCCATGTGCGCTGCCAATTTGTAAAAAGATAAGCTGCTTCCGTCATTGTATCTACGATAGCTTCAGGAGGCATAAAAATAGCATTAAAAATATAGTGCGAACCATAATACACTTCAACCGCACGGCACTCCTCACCCTGACGCATATTCACACCTAATCGAAATTGCAACTCACCTATAGTTATCTGATAGAAATCGGTACTAGAATAACACAATTGCGTTTTTTCTTCGGGCACAATCGATATTTCATCGTTCATCGATGTAAACAAATCGAGAACATCTCGTCCATCGGTACGATATTCAGCACGCACAGTGTCATGTAATTCGCGTATTTGTCGCACATGTTCAACAATATAGTTAGCATGCAAATCATCAACACTTTGTCCATGTTGCAAAGCATTGATAATAAGTGTCTCGTATGATGAATTAGATGCTATTTTCATTTATCGACATCATAAAAAGAGAAAACCTCGAAACTTAATATTTCGAGGTTCTGCTTTTGTACCGAGGGAGGGGCTTGAACCCTCGACCTCAGGATTATGAATCCTGCGCTCTAACCAGCTGAGCTATCTCGGCATTTTTCTATTGTTGTGCTATCGTCTTCCCGATTGCGAGTGCAAAGGTAGAGCATTGTTTTGAATTGTGCAAATTTTACAGACACGTTTTTAAAAAATAATTTTCTACACACTGATTACAAGCATATTCCACAATCAACAATATTGCACCACAATCATCATCATTCGTTATTCGCAATAAAATTCCATATCTTTGCGTTGTTTTTTATATAAAGTAAGATGAAAAGAAATATTGCCATTGTATATGGCGGCTACTCGTCGGAAGCTGGCGTTTCAGAACGAAGCCTCGCTGGACTTCTCACATTTATTGATGCAGAACGTTATAACCTCATACCAGTACTCATTAGTCGCACAGAGTGGAGCGCAATTGTTGACAATGTTCACTACCCTATCAATCGTACCGATTTCTCATTTATAGCTAATGGTACAAAAACAAATATCGACTTTGCCTACATCACCATACATGGTGCACCTGGCGAAAATGGACTTTTGCCTGGATATTTTGAAATGATTGGACTACCACATTCAACATGTCCATCACTAACTTCAGCCGTTACCTACGACAAGTTTGTTTGCAACAGTTGCTTACGTGGCTATGGAATAAAAATGGCAGAGGATGTACTCGTAAAACGTGGCGATACTATCGATGCGCAAAACATAATATCACGTGTTGGACTACCCTGCTATGTTAAGCCAAGTGGTGCTGGCTCTAGTTTCGGAGTTAGTAAAGTAAAGAGTGTCGATGACCTCGAACCAGCTATTCAGAAAGCATTTGTAGAGTGCAATAGCGTACTCGTTGAACGATACCTCAATGGTACAGAAGTGACCTGCGGACTCTATAAGACACGCAACAAAACCGTGGTATTCCCACTTACAGAAGTGGTTAGTAGCAACGAATTTTTCGACTACGAAGCAAAATACACACCTGGCAAAACTCAAGAGATAACACCAGCTCGTGTCCCCGATGATGTGCGCGACAAAGTACAAGCCACAGCATCACAACTCTACGATTTAATGGGAATGCGTGGCATCGTTCGCATCGACTTCATTATCTGTGCAGATGGCATTTATCCTATCGACATAAACACGACACCAGGAATGACCGTTACGAGCTTCATACCACAACAGATAAAAGCTGCAGGTTTGAATGCACATGATGTATTTACCGAAATAATTGAAGACATAATAACCAACGGTCAGCAACTATGAAATATCTTATAGTCGGGTTAGGCAACATTGGCGATGAATATGCTCACACTCGCCACAATATCGGTTTCGATGTTGTAAGCAATTTTGCGGCATCTGTCGATGCACAATGGACAGAAGAACGCTACGGAGCTGTGGCACAGACAAAAATGCGCGGACATATTGTCACCATACTCAAACCTAACACATACATGAATTTGAGTGGCAAAGCCGTAAATTATTGGATGCAAAAAGAGAACATACCTATTGAAAATCTCTTAATTGTGGTCGACGACCTTGCCCTACCATTTGGCACACTCAGACTAAAAGGCAAAGGTAGCGATGGTGGACACAATGGACTAAAAAACATCAATGCGCTACTCGGCACACAGAACTACGCTCGTCTTCGTTTTGGACTCGGTAACGAATTTCGCAAAGGCGGACAAGTTGATTTTGTGCTTGGCAAATGGACCGACGAAGAGCTACCAATACTCAACCAACGCATCGAAACAGCATCGGAACTTATAAAGAGTTTCATAGCCATAGGTTTGCAACTAACCATGACGCAGTTCAACAACAAATAACCAATATGGCAACGTTAGAACAAGTTCGTATCGATAAATTTTTGTGGGCCGTACGCATATTCAAAACACGCTCTGTGGCTGCCGATGCCATAAAAAAAGGACGCGTAATGATGAATGGCTCACAAATAAAAGGTTCGCGCAACGTCAAAGTTGGAGAAGTGATACAAGTAAAAGTACCACCTGCCATACGTTCATTCGAAATAGTTGAATTGGCACAAAACCGCATGGGAGCAAAACTTGTCCCCAACCACATAAAAGAAGTAACGCCCAAAGACCAACTCGAAATCATCGAACTACAACGTTTGGCTGCCACAATGAACCGCCGCAAAGGACTTGGTCGACCAACCAAAAAAGAACGACGCGACATCGATAGCTTCTTTGGTAACGATGTCATATTCGACGATGAAGAAGAATTCGACTTTGACTTCGATTCAGATAATTACGAAGACGAAAACAACCTATGATTATAGCGCAACAAAAAAGAAAAGAGAGCATTGTTGAGTACCTACTCTATATGTGGCAAGTTGAAGACCTCATCAGAGCCAACAAACTCGACATGACCCTAATAGAGCAAACCATAATAAGTAAGTACACCACACAAAACGAAGAGCAACACAAAGCAATAACCGAATGGTGGGAAAACCTTACTGAGATGATGCGCATTGAAAAGAAAGAAGAAAACGGCCACTTGCAAATAACCAAAGCACTGATGGACGATGTTTACAACTTTCACCTCTACCTCTTAACACAAAATAGCGAGATAGCCTACCAAAATGCCTTTCAAAACGCATGGCCCGACCTAAATGTGCTACAAAGTAAGATAAAAGATGGTGACAAAATGCACCACGTCGAACTATCTTTAAACGCTATCTACGACTACTTTTTGCTCAAATTACAAGGTAAAACCATATTAGCCGACACCACCAATGCACTTATGCGCATAAGTCATTTCATGGCAATGCTCAGCAGCAAATACCTAAAAGCAGAAAAAGAGCTTGATAAAGAAATTGGTATGAATGAAGATGGTACGCTTACGGTTCAAAAATAAAAACCATATTTATAGCGTAACTTTTAAACACTTTTTTAATATATTTGCGAGCAGTATTGCCGTTTAGGATAAAAACGAAACAATATTTGCACCGCATTATTTAACGCAAACAAAGTGACAGACTTAAATATATATTTGTTAGCAACAATCGGTTTAGCATTCGCATTTCAAACGTTCTATTGGCTATTTTTTATGTTCCGCATTAGGAAACACCCTGAACGTTCAACCAAATGCCAACCTTTATCGATAATCATTTGCGCCAAAAATGAAGCCGAAAATCTTAGTCAGCTAATACCATTACTCTACAAGCAAGACTATCGTGATTTTCAGGTTGTCGTTGTTGACGATTGCTCAACAGATGATACCACTATGATTTTGGCAAGTCTGAAACAAAAATACCCAGACCTATACTACACCTCAATACCAACCGATGGCAAATTTCATCATGGCAAGAAACTAGCCATCACAGTTGGCATCAAAGCCGCACAACACGAACGCATGGTATTCATTGATGCCGATTGTCGTCCGTGCTCCAATCGTTGGCTACGCGAATTATCAGATAGCTACATAGATGGAAAAGAGATGGTGATAGGCTATGGGAAATATGGGAAAGAGAGAGGATTTCTCAACTTCTTTATCCGCTTCGAAACATTTTGGAATGCCATACAATACTTCGGCTATGCAAAAGCAATGCGACCATTCATGGGAGTTGGTCGCAACCTAACATACACCAAAACTTTATACAACCAAAGTTCCAAATTCAGAACCAGTCTACAACTACTCTCAGGTGACGACGATATGTTTGTGAGCGAAGTTGGCACACGCGCCAATACAGCCATATGCTACACCGCTGATTCGCATACCATAAGCGAGCCCGAGCATACATGGAGAGACTGGATGACACAAAAAGCTCGACACCTAACCACAGCACCATACTATCCATGGTCGGTCAAAATAATGCTCGGGCTTGAAGTTATAACTCGCCAAATACTTATATTTGGTAGTATAGCTCTGCTCATCCTATTTAACGATGAGAATACACGCATAGCCATAGCATCAATATGGTTTGTACGTGAATTAACAATGCACTTATCGCTTGGACTTGCTCAGAAACACATGGGCGAAAAAGGACTATGGTACTACGCATTACCTATGGATATAATAGTGCCATGGATACAAGCATTTGTGTGGATATGGGGAATAATCAGTAAACACCGAGATACATGGAAATAAACGAAGTCAACCCAGAATTAGAAGACGAAAACGTCCAAGCTGACAATGAAACTGACGACATGCAGCTTGGCGATTTGAATCTCAACGACGAAGATGAGAAAAAAGCTCGCAACGTCGTTCATTCCGACAAGGCCAAATACGATATGGACCTTGTACAAAAGGCTATTGATGGTAATCAACAAGCCTATGGTGAGCTTATGGCGCGATACAAAGACTCTATATACTTCATGCTGCTCAAAATGGTCAACAACAAGAGCGACGCCGAAGACCTCACCATCGAAGCATTTGGTAAAGCTTTCAAAAACATTAAGCAGTACTCGCCCAACTACGCATTCAGTACATGGCTGTTCAAAATAGCCTCAAACAACGGCATTGACTTTTTGCGCAAAAAACGCAACATCATCATATCACTTGACGATGACGGAAACGACAAAGAAGATGCAAAACCAATGGTTGTTATCGATGAAGGACTTGACCCAGCCGAAACTATGATAAAATCACAAATGGCGCAATTAGTGCGTAGCGTGGTACAAAAACTAAAACCTCGTTACCGTTCACTTGTTGAACTACGATATTTTCAAGAGTTATCGTACGAAGAGATAAGTCAGCAACTTGGGTTACCATTGGGCACCGTCAAAGCACAACTTTTCCGTTCACGCGAACTACTTTACAACATACTCAAAAACACAGAAACTGCCGACGGACACATACGCCGAAGCGACGAAGAAGAATAAACAACGCAAGCCATAATATGAGCCTTATTGAAAAATATTTCCCTAATATTACAGAACAGCAAAAACAAATGTTTTCTGCTCTTCCAGCTATCTATGCCGATTGGAACTCAAAAATCAACGTCATTTCGCGCAAAGACATAGAACATATCGAAGAGAGGCACATATTACATTCACTTGCAATTGCCAAATACACACACTTTAGTGAGAATACGAGCATAATTGATGTA
>JBGUYH010000054.1:0-23970 GCA_045118595.1 Bacteroidales bacterium
AGTTTCGCCAATAGCTTCGATTAAGTGTTGTGGCTGACGATCGATTTGCATCACATAGGGTTCGGCCACAAGCCACGATGGCTCGGTAAGAGCATATTTATTCAGAAAATCAAGAGCTTTGCGAGTGCGTTGTTTGCTCTCTGGAGTATATACTGGTCCGCTCTGCTCCACCGATTTGTAATCGTGATGTACACCAGCTACATTAGCCATAGCGTGTCCCATATAACGACGATATTGTCCGACAAGACTAGTGTATACTTGTCGCAGATTCTCAAACTGGTCACCCTCTTCATATGTCCATTGTGGCAACTGACCTATGATACGTTTTAAGTTTTTGATGCCATATTCAGCAGCTTTCATAGGGTCGTCACTCAAATCTTCGGTAAGAGCACATGGGTCGTTATCTTTACCTTCGCCACCAAACCATAGTCGTTTGTCGGAAGCTAACCTATCAATAGTTATTTTGTTGAGAATAAGCTTTTCTTCTTGTGCGCTATTGGCATTGGCGAAATAACGATACCCCCACTCTATGGCCCACTTATCGTAAGTATTGATACGTGGCATTATACCATCATGGCCAATATTATCCTCTGGTTGTGCTACATAGTTGAAACGAGCATAGTCCATTATAGATGCTGTATGACCATACTTTTCAACCCACTCTTTATTGCGCAAACTATCAACAGGTGTTGCACTACTTGCTCCCATATTATGACGTAATCCGAGTGTATGCCCCACCTCGTGCGAACTAACAAATCGGATGAGTTGTCCCATCAAATCATCGGGCAATTGCATGGAGCGAGCACGCGAATCGACAGCACCAGCTTGCACCATATACCAATCGTGGATAAGTTCCATAACATTATGATACCACCCTACACATGTGTTGAGTATTTCACCTGTACGAGGGTCAGAGATGTGCGGTCCATAGGCATTCTTGATTGGCGATGCTAAATAACGTATGACCGAGAAACGAGCATCTTCCATACTCATATCAGGGCGATCTTCTGGCCATTCTTCGGCACGAATAGCATTTTTCCAACCTGCTTGCTCAAATGCTACATTCCAATCGTTGACACCTTGTATCAGATATGGGCGCCACTGTTTTGGTGTAGCAGGGTCGATATAGTAAACAATGGGTTTCTTTGGTTCGATAAGTTCTCCTTGTTGCTGACGCTTAGCATCGGCATCATTTTTGGGTTCGAGTCGCCAACGAGTAGCGTATTGTTGACGTCGCACTTGTTGTTGTTCGTCGGAATAGAAGCGTTCCCCCTCGACAAAATAACCTACACGTGGGTCGAAAATGCGCTGACGCATTGGCTTTGCGGGCAACATAACCAACGAAGTGTTGAGTCGAAACGTTAGCAGACCTGTAATTTTACCGCTCCATGCTTTGGTGGTATTTTTACATGTGTATGTTTTTACTGTTTTTATCTCGGTATTAGTTGGATAAGTCGACACATCATCAACATACGATAAATCGCCTTTAATGCCCGATATATTGTGGCGTGTTTTTACTCCTGCAGGGAAGCCTGTGAGTAAGTTATCGTCTTTTAGTAACTCTGTTACCTTTATCACATAACGCTTACCGCCAATGCTATCGGCACATGCAGAATCGGCTTTGAGTGTTTTTTCAATTTTTAGTGCTGCCACAATAGGGTCTTCGGTGCTAACCTTTAAGGCTAATGTTATGGCATCTGACGATGGACTTGTAGCATCGTGAACAAGAGTGCGCAAATAGAGTTTTTCGCCTTTTTTCTGCCAATAAAACATCTCACTGCTAACAAGTTCTCCTCCATAAACGCCTAATTCAACAGGTGTTGAGACAAAACGCGTAACAGCTAAGAATGGACGATTGAGGAGTGTATCGGGGACATGGAAATACCAATCGTTTTTACTCTTTTGCACAGAGAAGTATCCCTTCTTTATTGGGCCGCGAATAGCCGACTTCTTATTAGTTGTGTCGGACTGCACTTTTGCTTGTTCTTGCGCTTTTTTGCGTCCAAAGAACAAGAATTGGGCGCTAACATCGGCACTGCTAACAGCTATGAGTGCCAAGATTATAATTTTTGAGAGTATATTTTTCATGAACGCAAAGATAGTTACGAATTATGAAATACAAATGCTTCTATCAAACGAAGACGCTCCGCCATAACAACGAAACGTCTTCAATTTGTGCAAAAGATATGTAATGTATGATTACTTGCTATTTTTTTTCTTTACAAACATGCTTAGGTGGAATATTAGCATCGATGCCACATTTGCGTACAGCTTCCAAAAGTTGTTCTTCTGTCAGTTTGCTACTTTGATAAGCCACAGCAAGAGCTTTTTTGCGCTCTGACACATTAACATCGGTTACTGCAGAAATGGTGCGCACTTTATCCATAGTGACTTTGGTTGCAGACTCTTGTGGAATAATAAAATAGGCATATGCTACATCTGCATCAATCAATTGATGAACAGGAGTAAACCCCTGTTTGCTGATGGCTGCTTTCAGTGTATCGGCAGAAATAACATTAGCATCGAAAACTACTGTGACACAATGTTTAGGCAAACGCACCATAACACTATCAACACCTTGCATTGGTTTCAATGTAGCTTTTATACGTTTGAAACAATTGAGACAGTGCATATCGTCGATGTGAACACGCAATGTGTCGGTAGTTGCTGCCATTGCACTAAGTTGAGCTACAAAAGCAACAATTAAAATTAATAGTTTATTCATATAAGTTATATTCTTTATTTCACGATAAATAATTTTCCGCCACGAACATAAACACCTTTTGTTGGTGTACCAGCGACACGGCGTCCCTGAAGATCGTAAATGGTGGCATCGTCATTTTCAACGGTCGAAATGATGTTTTGCACTGGTGTAGCTAAGTCTGAATAGCTACCACCCTGCCACGAAATCCAATCTTTAGCCTCAGTCTCCCACTCCCAATTAGCTACAAAATTTAATGAATTAACTTCCAAATAGATCTCATCTTTTGAAGCTAATGTAACTGTAGAATTTTCATCGCTATTGCGCTCAAAACCAACCTTTGTTCCATCGCTTACAAAACGTAAGCGCCATCTATTCTTTTTAGTTCCAGCATTTACGCCTTCTTGTGTACCGCCATTCAATGCATTACTATTCGACATCGCTTGTTCGTAATATTTTGTTGTCAGCACAAAATCATAAACGCCATCTTCTGCCATAAACACACAAGCCCAGTTCTTAGGCGTAGCATGTTCTTGCTCGTCATTACCACTATAGTTAGTGTAGTTTACATAAGCTCCTTTTGATGCATTATATCCTGCATAAACTTTTACCGCTATTACATCTTTAGGCACTACAAAACAACTTGCAATATGAAAACCTCTGAATCCGTTGCTTATTTTAAGCGAAAGAGCATTGTGAACCTCAACGAGTGAGAAATGGAGTTCATCTTCTGGTTCTCCATTATTTGATGCATAATCTGAATATTCTTTATTCCCGTAAAGGTGTGCCCCTTTTTGATATGTGAGTGCGATAAGCAAATTTTGGGTATTTGTTAAATCTGTTATTGCCAATTCGCCCAAGATCTGATAACTATATGCCACGAAGTTTGTGGTTTCATCACTGCTATCAACAAAGAGACCTGCACAATTATTTTCAGTATTCTCTTCCAAAGAGCCATCCTCGCCCAACCCTTTTAAATCTGCTATTACCCATACAGTATCACCTGAGACTGCAAGTGTTTCTTTCTGTGCGTTAAGTTCGCTAACGGTAAACGGATTGCTTTTTGTACCATCACCAGCTACCGCCGAAACAGATGCGAGTGCTAACGAAAAAATAAGTGTATAAAACTTTTTCATACTTTATATTGATTTTATTAATATCTGAATGCTATACTAAACGCCACACTATTTCTGCTTTGCGAGTTACCTCTGAGCATGTTGCCACTAAGTGTGGCCATTATCAACTTGTTGCCTAACATACTATGACTATATGTAATAGCTGCTTTGAGCGGAATAGCATCGGACGAGATTACATCCATATCGGGAAGCAACACTGCTTGTGCCATAGCACTCGACTCGTCGGCAAGCACCAAATTGGCTTTGCAAGCAAACGAATAACCAACCGAAGCACTAACTCCTAATGTATTTGGCAAGACCTCTATATTTCCCTCAGCAGCAACATCGAACCTACGATAGGTCAAATACGAATCAGATACCACATGCTCGCTATTTGCATCATACAAATGCGCAGCTATGGCAATGGAACGTATCTGATTTTCGACACCATGCTGCATCTCTGAACGTCCAAGACATAACCGAGCATCGACATCGGTGAGTTGCAACTGATAACGTTTAGAGTATCTGATTAATGTATGCCAACGCTTAGTATCGATGCCAGTAATAGCATCTTTGGTAGTTATAAGTTCTTGTTTATATTCGTCGGCATAGGCTTCGGTATGCGAGGCGTGCATATCGACACGTAGAAACGATAACTGATGTGCATCATTTGATGATAATACAATTCTATTTTCAGACATCAATGTTCCCTTTCGACTAAAAAAACGTCCTGGTTCGTATTTGTAACTACCAGTTACATACTCCACTTCACCTTCGTATGCAACAGCATTGAGCGATGTTAAGCGATGATGTTTCAGACGATAACTAAGTTCGCTACCTATACGATGACTAACATACTGACGCGAATAACCATTATAGCCACCAATAGTACCCACAGCATTTTCGAGTCCGGTCATCACATAGTACTCCAAATTAGGGTCGCTCTGCACTGTGGTGAGGCTCAACAGCTTTTCTTTCCGTCGATTATAGTGCCACTCGAATCCTAACACAGAGCTATCGGTAAGTGCTATTGTTATTGAAGGCGTAATGCGATAATTGGCTAATTGCACACGCGAACGAGGGTCGCGCAAACGCGAAAGGTCGCCAACATTATAGTCGAGTCCGATACCATAAGTCAGACGGCGCAATGGTATGGTTGCTACTTGACCATTAAGCGAGAACATCAGATGGTCGTATTTACCTTTCACACTGCTACCCGATATAAACGGATTGCTTTCGTATGGGCGCATCACATCGCACCAAGCACGATCTTTAGTTCGTCCTGCATTAAAATCGAACATACCTTTCACCACTATGTATTTGCCTGCCTTTTGGTATCTGAGAGCCGAAAACGACACATCGTTGCGTGTGCCTCCATCTTGCACTCGGTGGAAATCGCCAGCTGTATGTGAAGCAGCGGCTGTAAGTTGTCCGAAAGAGACTACCGTGTCGCGTCCGATACCTGCAGCATTGTTGGTAGTGTTCCAAATATTGGTACACACAATATGTGTTTGCGCATTAGCTAACGATGCGACACAAGCCAATGCTATGCTCAAAAATTTATTCATATACTTTTGGTGCTGATGTTGAAAGTGTGGCAAAATCGTTAGTGCTATTGTTGGTATCTTGTAGTTCTATTCGTCCATCATCAGTTATAGTCGCTACTTTGCGGCACACCACTTCGCCATTGCGACCAGCTGCTGCGTTGACCCAAGCGCCACCTGCATCGATGTCATCGTAAAGACGTTTGACAGAATAGTCGGGACCTGTTTGCGATTTATTTTTCAATATTTCGACACCATCGAGAATAAGTGATGTTGGCAGTGGTACAAAACGATTTCCCTTTTGTTTTTGATAAGCATAAACAGGAGTCCATGCACTAACATCGTCGGTAGTTGCGAAAATCACGAAAGCCGAAGGTCCACCATTGATAAAATTCATATAGCTAATACGATCGTAGGTAGAGTATATGAGTTCCATTTTATGTGTAAGCGGATTTTGCAACATACTACCTTGCATATCCTCGCACTCAAAATCGGCATTAGAAAGGTCGTATTCAGAATCTGCATTAGCTGTATGATCAATAGCACTATTGGTCACTATTACACTACCACCAGGTGGCACTGTTTGCTTACCACTACTTGTAGGGAATCGGAATATCTGCTTTAGAAAAATGGTATCGGGAGCTTGGTCGAGGGTATATGCCATATCGCTCTCTGTTTCAACAAGTCCCAAATAGAGTCCGGCAAGTTGTGCGGTATCGGCTGTATTGTTATATATTTCAATAAATCGACCTGCATCGTAATTTCTTTTGTTGCTATCCTTGCTTCCTGCGTAATATATCTTACCTATTATAAGAGCATTCTGACGAATGCCGCTAACCGACAATGTGAGTGTTTCGTTGGCAACTACAGTAACAGAGCTAAGCGAACCCGCCATTGTTGTATTACCACCAGGAGCATGATCAGTCCAACTGCATGAAACATCGTAGACGTTGGGAGCTACACCTACAAATGTAGCAATGCCATTGGCGTTGGTGGTGGCTGAGGTTGTTGCTAAGCCCGAAGTTATAGTAACATTATGTCCGCTTAAATCGCCATCATAATCGGCACTTGGCACAATCTTGACTTCTAGTTGCAATGCTGTAACTGCATCGCTATAGTCAACACATGCGCTAACAAGTGCAACAACAATGATGAGTATCGGATATTGGATATATTTGAACATGATTATATATTTTTTCAAAATTTGACAGACAACTCAGCGCCAAACGAAAAGCTACTAGTGTTGCGTTGCGACAATGTTCCTGACGATGACGATGAGCGATAAGGCTCGTAGTAGAGCATATTATTAGCATAGAACGACAACGAGCCATTGCGTCCGAACTCCTTTGTCAGTCGACCAGATAGTTGCCATGTACGTGGCTGTGTTATTGTCTGATTATCAGTTGGTGTCACACTCTGAGAAGCCACCGACACAGATTCTTGATTCGTAGGTTTAACATCGTAATAGTTACCATCTTCGCCAATATATCCATCTTGCATATCATCGGTAAGCGTGTGCCAAGTAAGGTCAGGAGTTATCCACGCGATAGCCTTTTTCGGTGCTACATAAGAGAGTGTTGAACTATGCGCTATGAGTTGCGCCGTGAGCGATGCTACAAGACGAAGCGATGGCACATGGGTAATGGTGCGCAACGTAACAACACATTGACGATAACGACTATAATCGAGTGCAGACGGATAAACGACCTTGAATGGGGCTGTACCTATTGACGAATACGATGTAGGATTATCGACCGGATTCGACGTATTAATATTTCGACTCCAAGTCTTAGTTTGCTGCCACGCACCACTCATGTTAAATGTGGTTAGTATGGGACGCAACGTGCCCAAATCAGCATCAAGTTCCAATCCATAGTTTTCACTCACGCTGTTGTTTCCTATAGCTCCCGTTGTTGTCCACACCACATCTCTTCGTGCTGGCGATGAATAGTCTATTTGTGTGGCTTGTCCGTTGGTTATTATCAGTCCACTTGTTGTATTGAAATAATCGGCTTCGTATGTTATGTATTCTGTTTTAGCTCCAAATCCGTCGGGCGTTTTATCCTTATAACCTGTAATATCGAGACGACGTTGTTCGGGTAACTTAAGTTCAAAACCCGCCTCAATCTTTGTATTGGTAGCATTCTTCAGTCCTTTGGTGTACTTAACATCGTAGACGTAGGTGTGGTATACAAGTAACTGAGCTGCCTCGTCATCTTGGGGCATATAATTAACTGCTACACGGTCGGTATATTTTTTATCTGGATAGAGATAACTGAGTCCGGGTGTTTTACTATTCATACCAAACCCGCCATGCAATGCGAGCCACTCGGTAGCTTCTACATTGAGGTTGATGCGTGGCGAAACAGATGATGTTCTGACCTCATCCCAAGGCTGAAGCATAGTGACACGCACTCCGGCTTGCAAACGTATATTCTTCTCACCACTATATTGCCATCGCACATTGTCTTCGGCATAAAAAGCGAATTGGTGCAATGCAGGTACATCGTTGAAAGCTCGTGGACGACCATTGCTATTTGGACGCAACGGTCGTGTTTCATCAACATTGTAGTAACCACGTCCTGCATTCCAATCAATATGATACTCCAACCCCATTTGCACTCGATGACCTATAGGTCCACTCTTCAGATTAAAATTATCACTTCCTTTAACAAAGAAACTATATGGACGGCTTTCGGTTCTACCTGTTGCCAAATACGACTGTGTAGCATAATCGACCGCATGATACCCTGTTTGTGTAGCTGTTATTATCGGAACCAATCCCGATGAAGCCGACACATAACTTGTGTTTTCGCTATTTTGAGGCGAAGCTGTAAAACTGAGTGTATAACTTATGTTACGTGCAAATCGGCGAGCAACGTCAATCTTGCCTGTATGCGACAACGCCATACGCATGTTTAGCGTCTCGTTCTTTGTACCATCGTCGATAGCATCGGGGTCGTTACCACTCCAATCTTTGCTATATGAGAATCGGAGACGTGTTTCAGTGTGTAATCGATCACCTACTTTACGTGAATAGCCCATACTACCAGTGAAACGATGAAACGAACGTGTTTTATAACGAGGGTCGGAATAAGCCTGAGCATAGTCGGCAAAGAAATTGAGCACACCTTTGCGTCCCATTTTCAACCCCTTCGACACCGATGCATTAATCAGTTGCGGAGTTACTTTTGCCTTTATTTGCCATGGCGTTGTACCTATCTTAGTTTTTACAACTACTAAGCCCGAAGTAAGATCGCCAAACTCAGCCGATGGCACACCACGTACAGCTTCAACTTTCTCTATATCATCGGCCGACACTTGTCGTAAATCGGTACCTGCAAATTCTGTTGACGAGAAACTGCCCTGTGTTAGTGTTGCATTGTTCGACATAGGTACGCCATCAACCACAATACTAGCTCCAAATGCACTCGTATTGTCGTTTACAAGTTGGCGTATCTGTATATTCTTTTGTTGTGTAAGATCGGTATTTTCAATAATCTGACCTGGGATGAGTTGCATAACATCAACCAAACTTGAGGCTTGTAGATGATCGATAGCTTGCCTGCCTATGCTCGAACTCGTTCCTTGTCCTGCCTCATTATGCTTGGCATTAACATTAACTTCGGCAAGTGCCAACGATGTTGGAGTAAGTTGCACTTGCAAAACCACATCCTTATCAACGTTAACAGATGCCGTGTAAGACTCGTAACCTATATAAGTTATTTTGAGAGTGTATCGACCTTGTGGAACCGATTTTATAATAGCCTTACCATCTTGTCCGGTGGCAGCAATAGCCATAAGAGGTTCTAACACACAATTGGCCAAAACAATGGGCTCAGCGTTATCTCTATCAGTAAGCGTTATGCTCACACTACACATCGATTGTGCATGCACTTTCATTGTCAGCATCAGTGCTAACAACAATATAAAATACTTGTTCATGTTGCAAAGTTAACATGAACATATTTTTCACACAATACTGATTTTTAGGTATTATTTAAACATTGACGAATAGTAAATAAATATCGACCAACGCCGCAAAATTACCGACTAATAGTCGATAATATACAGTATATCCATTTCAATTTGCTATTTTTAACCCATATTTCATAACAAATAGAAATATCGTCATAGCAAAATGTATGTGCTACTAATAATCGTATATAGTATCATCGTTAGAATAAACTATTGACACTTTATAATCTGTTAATATTGAAACTTTTACATCGCCATAAGCCGAAAGAAATATATTTCCTGTTCCACCGCTAACATTCGACGGTATTCTTACAGCTCCTGTCAGTTCGCTATAATCACTATAATAGTCGGATTCGAGAGCATTAAGTACTTTCAAGAAATAATATTGATCGGCATCGATGGCTTCTACACGCACAACTGCATCGAGAAATAATCGGGGTGAAATAGCTTCACATTGTTCGTTAGAAAGATTATAATAGGCTTCTCGATAGTTGTATTTCATGTTAAATGCGTAACTATCAATAGTTTTATATATAACCATATTGCATGATGAGTTTCTGAATCGTTTATTACTCATTATGCGGTATTTATTTTCTATCGATGGTACCATAAAGTCAAAATCTTCCATCTCTACGCTACTCTCTTCATCGGTTAACGATGGAGCCTCTTGATAATAAAATTCAGAATTGGGCTCGCTAACATTTGAATAGGTAGTGTATGTTGTATCGATGTACTTATCTGTCTGATAATCATAATTACGATAACCACTACTTATTCCTTTCCACCGAACATCATAGTAGAAATAATAAACCGTATCATTAGTATTATATGTAAATGGCATAACAATACTATCTCTATAGCCACAAGCAATGCGATAGTAGTTATTGGCATGTCCGCTATCAGTAAACTTAAGCATCAGACGTGCAGAATTGAAATAATTTTCTCTATTGCCATCAGAGTTGTAGCTATAATCGGCAACAGAGCCCTCGCACTCTATTCCAGTAGGTGCCTGAGGTACTATTCCTTCATATGTTGCAAGCTGATCTTTATATCTAACTTCAAAACGTACCTTATCGCCCGAAGATATGTTATGATAGAAATATAGCTTATTATTAAGATCGCTGTGATAAACAGACGTTCCAACTAATTGGTCGTTGACGTACATTTTTGCTTCAGCGCCATAAACATCGGTAGAAAAACCATCATAGTCAGTTTTCGACACTGAAATGTAATGAGCACTTTCACCAGCATGCAAATAACCATTTATACACAAAACACCAATAGCCCCGCCACTTGGTAGCGATATATCATGTTCGCAACTTAAAAGAACTATTGCTACGAATGACCAGAATATATATATCAATTTTTTCATCACTACATCAGAATTTTAGAGTTAATGTTGCCGAAGGAATGATAGGAAGAACAGTAACTTTAGTGAGTTTAGGCTTATTGAAGTTATTTCCATCATCATCTTCGTGAGTAACATAAACGAATGCAGGATTCATTGAGTTGTAAAGATTGTAGATAGAGATATTCCAAATGCGCTCATAGTGTTTGCGTTTACGTGTATTACTTGCACTAAAACATAGTAAATGATTAGGTGGCAAACGATAGTTATTGCGATGTGGCACATAATCGACTTTGCGCTTATAACCATCGGGATCGAGTATCTCTGTTTGTGTTGTTGAGATGGTTGACAATGCTCCGGAAGCAAACTGCCACGAGGCATCGAGAGTCCAACTATCAGAGAGGCGATACGAAGCCACTACATTTACACAATGACGACGATCGTAGGTGAAGGGAAATCGCTCACCATTGTTGACACCCGAATCGCGACTAAACTTGCGGTCGGCTTTAGCCAATGTATAGGTCACCCAACCTGTAGCTCTGCCAACATTGCGACGTGCCATAAACTCAACACCTTTATTATAGCCTTTCCCCATCGATACCATCTGATCCCAACTTGCAGTGAACCCCATAAAGCTCATTCCGTCTTTATACTCTATAACATTATCGAGCTCTTTATAGTATGCTTCGGCCGACAATTCCCAACCATCGAAGCCTGTAAAATAACCACCCACGCTTATCTGATTAGCTACTTCGGGCTTTATATCTTTGGTTATTGGCACCCACAAATCGGTTGGCATAGCTATAGGTGAAGATGTAAGCAGGTGTACAAATTGAGTCATTCGGGTATACGATGCTTTGGCAACCCAATCGTCGGTAATGACATAGCGCATCGAAAAACGTGGCTGCCACTGAACATAGGTTTTACCTTGCACCTTAAACATAGTCCATGCAATGCTCGGACAAATATGCAACTGCTCTCCAACAATAATATCATCTTCGGCATAGAGCGACAATTCATGAGCATATATAGCATTGGCTATGCTATGAAAAGAGGTATCGACAACAATATCATCAGACGAATATTTGTTTTTATTTGAAGTGGATGTTGTTTGTGGTTCAAAATCGTGATAAAGATAGTTAGCACCAAACTTCAGCGTATGCTGCGGCTGTGGGTGATAATCGAAATCGGCCGACAATCCCCAATCAATAATTTCGCTACCACATTTTGCACTAACATCATCAAAGCCAGAACTACTTTTCGTATTATCATAGTTGCGCAACGACATACGATAATGATTATATGAGGCCGTAGTATTGGAAAAAAGACGATTTGAGAATACATGATTCCACCTAAGAGTGCCAAGGGTATTACCCCATGACATGTGCGAACCATAATCCTCGTAAATAGTTTCATAATTAGAATAATAATCGTCAGTATATTCATCGTGATATTTGTCACGCCCATTATATAGGCTTGCATATATACGGTCATTCTCCGAAAACTTATGATTCACCTTGGCATTAATATCATAGAACCAATAGGCAAACTTTGAATCGCTAGGTGAAAAGGCTCGCATGAATAGTCCTATGTATGTAGAACGAGCCGAGAGTGTGAACGATGTTCGATCTTTCACTATCGGTCCTTCGATATTGAAACGAGAAGTGAGCAACCCTACCGATACTGTGGCATGATAGTTTTGCATATCACCATCTTTGGTACGAATGTCGAGAACCGACGATGTACGACCATTATAACGAGCAGGAAACGACGATTTATAAAACGTCACTTTCTTTACTGCCTCGGGCGTAAATATCGAGAAGAAGCCAAAAAGATGATCGACCTTGTAAATAGGTGAGCCATCGAGCAAAACCAAATTTTCATCACCCGAACCGCCACGCACATAGAATGCCGACCCTATCGAACCTTGCTGGACACCTGGAGTAAGAGCAACGGTGCGTATTACATCGGTTTCGCCAAGCAAAGCTGGTGTATGCTCTATGGCTGCAAGTGGCACATCAAGACTTCCCATTCCTGTGGTTTGTATGCCAGCATCGGTGCGAACACCCTTCACCACAACTTCATCAATTGAAGCATCGGGAATAAGTCGGATATTGATGGTTGTATCTGCTGAAAGAGTAATACGCTTAACTTGCTTGCCATAACCTACATACGAATAGCTTAACACAGCATCGCCTTGAGGTAAAGTTATAGAATAGAAGCCAAATGCATTAGATACTGTTCCGTGACCAGAACTAACAATTGTTGCACCTATAATAGTTTCCGATGAATTATCATCAACAACATGCCCACTCACTGTTACTTTACGCTGGGCTTGTATTGTTTGCCCTATTAATAAGAGCAAAACCATAAGCCTTAAACAAAACTTCATAAATTGTACGCTTTTTTTCACAGCGTGCAAAAATATTAATTTCAGATATAACAATCGACAAAACGGCTTTTTTTTCGACAAAATTGAATTAGAAGGTCATCAACTTGCTCATTTCTGCACCTGCTAACAAGAAACAACCAACTCCATAGTCTTCAAAATCTGGAACACTATCGAATGTAACAGGTTGCGAATCGGATGGTTGTTTACCAGTGCCTTGCACATAACCCAATCGTCCATTGGGATGAACGCATGCACACATAGCTTTCCATGCTCTAATTATGGTTGGCATATATTTATGCTTGCTCAAATAACCATTATTGACTCCCCACGCCATAGCATAAACGAAAAGTGCAGTACCTGTTAATTCTTTTCCGCCATAGTTGGCTTCACATAGCAGACTAACATTCCATGTTCCATCGGTACGTTGACATTTTTTTATAGCCTTTGCCATTGCCTTAAAATCGGCAACAAATTGCTTATAATGCGCCTGATTATGAGGCATTTCAGCTATTGTTCGTACCAATGCAACAATAGCCCAGCCATTGCCTCTTGACCAATAACATTGGCTACCATCCATCTCGGCATATGGCGGAACGAAATCGGCATCGCGCCACCATAATCCATCGTGCACATTAAATAGTCCACCTGCTAATTCATTGCGCGAATAGGCATACATCTGCCATAGTTTTTCGTAGTATCTGACATCGTTCAGCGTACGTCCTAATTTAGCTAACACAGGCATATGCATCTGTATGGCATCTACCCATGTCCAATCGTCGCACTTATCACTACTTATAAACATTTGCGCATTAGCTAATGTGCTATCAAGGTGTGCCGATGCAGGATTTATGCGGTAAAGGTCGATGTATGTTTGTGCTGCACAGATGTCATCGGCATTGCGGGTGGTATTTCCTGAACGAAATCCCCACTTATGAAATTCTGCCCAATCGAGCGCATAACGCATATATGCATCGTTAGCATCAACTTCGTAGAGTGCCATCAGACCTTCGTAGTATACTGCGCGTGTCCATATATTACTTGGTCGACGCCGCCCTCCCACAAACGACTCAACCGTACAATCGGCATTTTGCTCCATGAAATAACTATTCACTTTACGACATATAGCCAATACGCTATCACTATTTAACTGAGCTTGAACTGATATGCACGACAAGAGGAATAGAAGATATTTCATAGATGGTTTTTATTAAAATTATACACTCTTATTATTCAACATCCGACATTAACAATCTATATGCTATAGAGCCTGGTTGTGGTATTGATGGATAGTTATCTTTGTCAAACCATTTAGCCTCAGCTATTTCATCGGGTTGCAATGTTATTTGTCCGCTTTCATATTCGGCAGTAAAGCCTAACATCAGTTGCGATGGGAATGGCCAACTTTGACTACCAAAATATCGGATATTCTTAACTTCAATACCAACTTCTTCACGAACTTCGCGTCTGACGGCTTGCTCGGCTGTTTCACCAGCTTCCATAAAGCCCGAAATACATGCGTAGATATTCTGAATGCGTTGCACATGACGTACCAATAGCACGTTGTTACCACTGTTTACTCGCACTATAACACATGGCTCGATGCGTGGAAAAACAAGGGTTCCACACTGTTTACACTCTTGCGCTGTGAGTTGTAAATGTTGATACAACGGTGCACCACACTTACTACAATAACGTGTATTATGCAGCCATTCGCCCAAAGCTTTGGCACGCGAAGTTTTTATTATTTGTTCTTCGCTGCACCGACCAAAATAATTCCGCAACGGCATAATAGTGTAGTCTGCCAATAAATTTTCTGCGCTTGATAATCTGACAAAACAAACACCACTTTCACATTCTTCCACAATATCGACATTACTCTCCGTTTTTTGTAATGCGACAATATCGGCAAATGAAAGATCAGAACCATCATTGTGCAACACTATATCCTTGCCACACAACGCATAACATGTGCTCTTACTCTTTGACGGATTAATGGTTAGTGCCATAACTCACTCCTCTTCTCGACCTGCTATATAACTACGCCACTTTTCGATGCATTGCTGCATGTCGGTAGGAATAACAGAGTCGAACTCCATATATTCGTTTTTGGTTGGATGCATAAAACCAAGGGTCTTGGCATGCAACGCTTGTCGGGGTAATATCTGAAAGCAGTTTTGTACAAATTGCTTGTACTTGCTAAATGTTGTTCCTTTCAAAATCTGGTCGCCACCATAGCGTTCGTCATTGAATAGTGTATGTCCAATGTGTTTAAAATGTGCACGTATTTGGTGAGTACGTCCTGTTTCGAGACGGCACTGAACAAGCGTAACATACCCCAATCGCTCAAGTACTTTATAGTGTGTAACAGCATGTTTACCAATGTCGCTACCCTCAGGATACACCGACATTTGTTTGCGATCTTGCGAACTTCGTCCTATGTTACCTCTGATTGTGCCTTCGTTCTCGTCAAACTGTCCCCACGCCAATGCTACGTATGTGCGCGATGTTGTTTTATTAAAAAATTGCCGAGCCAAATGTGTTTTGGCAAGTTCGGTTTTTGCCACAACAAGTAATCCGCTTGTATCTTTATCAATACGATGCACGAGTCCAGGACGAGGGTCGTTTTTGGCTTCACGAGTCCACAATTCAGCCTTATCTTGCAAGTGAAACGCCAATGCATTGACAAGTGTACCCGTATAGTTACCATAACCCGGATGCACACACATGCCTGGCTGCTTGTTCACCACAAGCAACTGGTCGTCTTCGTAAACTATGTCGATAGGAATATCTTCTGGAATAATCTCAATTTCGCGTGGCGGATAACTCATCACGATGCTTATCACATCGCCTGGTTTTACCCTATAATTAGCTTTTACAGGATTGCCATTTACCAATATATTGCCTGCATCAGCAGCTTCTTGCACCTTGGTACGCGAGGCATGTTCTATCCGATTGACAATAAACTTATCGATGCGTAACAGACCTTGCTTTTTATCTGCTGTAAAACGATAATGCTCATATAGCTGTCCGTCATCGCTCGTTTCTTGCGCTTCTAAATCGTCAACTTCTATATCGTCGAACTCATCAGACAACGGACCATTAGTTGTCAAATCTGCTTCTATTGCCATCTATTTATATTGGGTAGAGATATTGATCATTTCTCCTATTCGCTTTTCTTTGCGTTTTCAGCAGCTTCCATTGCATCGATAACAATATCGGTATTTTTAGTTAACCACACCGACACTTTCGACCCGACATCAGCTACTTGTCCGTTTATGCTTGCTGGACTTTGACGATAAACCACTGCCGTAGCCGAGTCGGAAACAGAAACAACACTGCTATCAAAAACCTTATTTCCCATAGTAAGCGATGTAGCCTGAAGTGCAATTTGTGCTTCACTCAACGTAAGTCCGATAAGTTCAGGCACAACAACCACATTGCCACCATCGCCACTACCTACTACAAGTTGTACCTTTGTACCTTTCTCTATTTTTGTTCCTGCTTTTATCAATTTACCATCGACCATCTGTCCCAAAACCAAACCATTGTATGCACTTGGTTTATATGTTATGCCGCCCAATTTAAGACCTGATGTTTCGAGCACCACTTTAGCATTGCGCAACGAATAGTCAACCAACTGTGGCATCTGCACCATTTCGTTGGTATAGGCATTGATGGTGAGAAATAATTTACGTCCTTTTTTTACACTTTTCCCTGCATTAGGAATTTGTTCAACAATGGCTCCGTGCATCTCATCAGTCTTATATAGTGAATCGATAACAACATAGTCGAGACCGTTGTTTTTAAGCAATGTTTCAACTTGTTCAACTGTTCGTCCTTTAACATCTGGCACTATAATGATACGCCCTGCACTCGTGTAATAGGTCAATCCCCACATTACAACCGACGTCAATACCACAATGGCAGCAATGGCAATAAGTACATTGTACCAGAAACATTTAGTTGCGATAAACTTAAAGAAATTCATATCTGACGCAAAATTTTTACGGGCGAAATTAACAATTATATCTGTAATAAGCATACACTATAAAACAAAAACTGCGGAGCAGTCATCCCGACCATTCCGCAGTAAAAACAAATCAAATGCGTACTTGAGAGCGGCAAACGGGACTCGAACCCGCGACCCTCAGCTTGGGAAGCTAATGCACTACCAACTGTGCTATTGCCGCATTTGCGGCTGCAAATATAGAGATATTTTTTCGTTAAGAAAATTTTGCACGATGGTTTCAATAAAAAATATTTATCACTCAACACTACTCACTCTGCATCCCCATAGAGATATAGATTTACATACAGAAAGCAGCAATAACATATCGCACTCGAACAATACAAATCAACACTTCACACTTAACACATAATCAATCATTGTTAACTACGATTAATAAATCGCAACTCATCATTCATAATTCGTAATTCGTAATTAATTAGTATCTTTGCCAACGTTTTAATTTCAAAATAGCAAATACACAAAGAGGGACAAACTATGGAACTCGCCACAAAGTACACACCAGCTGAAATAGAAGAGCGCTGGTATAAATACTGGACAGATAATAAACTATTCGCATCAAAGCCCGACAATCGTCAGCCATACACTGTTGTTATTCCACCACCTAACGTCACTGGTGTGTTACACATGGGACACATGCTCAACAACACCATACAAGACATACTTGTGCGTCGTGCACGTATGATGGGCAAAAACGCTTGTTGGGTGCCAGGTACCGACCACGCATCAATTGCCACAGAGGCTAAAGTGGTTAACCGCTTGGCACAGCAAGGTATTAAGAAGACCGACCTCACTCGCGACGAGTTCCTCAAACACGCATGGGATTGGACCAACGAACATGGCGGCATAATACTCAAGCAACTACGCAAACTTGGTGCTTCGTGCGACTGGGATCGTACTGCATTTACCATGGACGAAAGCCGCTCAGAAAGTGTAATAAAAGTATTCTGCGACCTCTATAACAAAGGACTCATCTACCGCGGTGTACGCATGGTAAATTGGGATCCAAAGGCACTTACCGCATTATCTGACGAAGAGGTTATCTACAAAGAAGAACATAGCAAACTATACTACCTCAAATATATGATTGCTGGCGCCGACGGCAAACCCGATGGCAGTGGCAAATATTGCATAGTAGCAACCACACGTCCAGAAACAATAATGGGCGACGTTGCTGTATGCATCAACCCTAATGATGAGAAGAATCAATGGCTTAGTGGCAAGAAAGTTATTGTACCACTTGTTAATCGCGTCATTCCTATCATCGAAGACGAATATGTTGAAATAGGTTTCGGTACAGGATGCCTCAAAGTGACACCTGCACACGACGTAGCCGACTATATGCTTGGCGAAAAATACAACTTGCCCATCATCGACATATTCAACGATGACGCCACAATAAGCGAAGCTGCTGGACTCTATGTAGGTCAAGATCGTTTTGATGTGCGCAAACAGATAACCATCGACCTTGAGGCTGCTGGACTCTTAGAAAAAACAGAAGAGTACGACAACAAAGTCGGATGTTCAGAACGCACAGGTGTGCCCATCGAACCAAAACTCTCGATGCAATGGTTCCTCAAAATGGAACACCTCGCCAAACCAGCACTCGAAGCTGTAATGAACGACGACATCAAATTCTACCCTGCAAAATATAAAAATACATATCGCTATTGGATGGAGAACATCAAAGATTGGTGTATAAGCCGACAACTTTGGTGGGGTCATCGCATACCAGCCTACTACCTACCACAAGGCGGATTTGTAGTAGCAGAGACAGCCGAGAAAGCTCTCGAATTGGCAAGACAAAAAGACAGTTCGCTCACAGCAGCTGATTTACGTCAAGATAGCGACTGCCTCGACACATGGTTCTCATCGTGGTTGTGGCCTATTTCACTCTTCGATGGAATCAACAACCCAGGTAATGAAGAGATAAACTACTACTACCCAACAAGCGACCTTGTTACAGGACCAGACATCATCTTCTTCTGGGTAGCCCGAATGATAATGGCAGGATACGAATACCAAGGCAAAATGCCATTCAAGAACGTATACTTCACTGGTATCGTACGCGATAAGATTGGTAGAAAAATGTCGAAATCGCTCGGCAACTCACCCGACCCACTCGAACTTATTGAGAAATATGGTGCCGATGGCGTACGTATGGGTATGATGCTCTCTGCACCTGCTGGTAACGACATATTGTTCGACGACTCACTATGCGAACAAGGTCGAAACTTCAACAATAAGATATGGAACGCATTCCGTCTCGTTAAAGGATGGCAAGTAGCCGACATTGAACAACCCGAAGCATCGGTTGTAGCCGTTAAGTGGTTCGACGCATTACTGCGTAAAACCGCAACAGAAGTTGCCGACCTCTTTAGCAAGTATCGCTTGAGCGAAGCATTGATGGCAGTATACAAACTCTTCTGGGACGAATTCTCATCATGGTATCTCGAGCTCATCAAGCCTGCATATCAGCAACCTATCGACCGTGCAACATTCGATGCTACATTGCGTTTCTTCGATGAATTGCTCAAACTGCTTCATCCATTCATGCCATTCATCACCGAAGAGTTGTGGCAACACATCTACGACCGCAAAGAGGGTGAAAGCATTATGCTGGCACGCATTTCTGAAGCCACTGTCAACGAAGCCGATGAGCAACTTATAGCTCGCTTTGAAGTAGCAAAAGAGATTGTAGCCAACGTTCGCGCCATACGTAATCAAAAGAACATTGCACAAAAAGAACAACTTGCTTTGCAAGTGGTGGGTGAAAACAGCATAAGTTCACTCGACTGCTGCATTGTTAAGATGGCTAACTTGTCGAACATCGAGATTGTGGCAGCTAAAGACGAAACAGCAGCAACATTTATGGTAGGCACTGCTACTTACAGCGTTCCACTTGGTAACCTTATCGACACAGAGGCTGAAATACAAAAACAAGAGGCTGAGCTCAAACACCTTGAAGGCTTCTTGATTAGCGTACAGAAAAAGCTATCGAACGAAAAATTCGTTGCAAATGCGCCAGCTGCCGTTGTTGAAATGGAAAAGAAAAAACAAGCCGACGCAGAGAGTAAGATTGCTGCACTCAAAGAGAGCCTTGCTCGACTCAAAAAATAGTCATACAATTGCACTAAATAATCAAAGACTCCGTTGCCACTATGCGACGGAGTTTTTTTTGTCAAAATCGACACACTAATTGACATAAAACTTCAGTTGTTACATTTGTTATTTGTCATTCATTATTCGTCAGTAAAATAAGTATCTTTGCACAAAATTGAAGTTTTATGTATATAACAATCGCCATTTTAATTATCTCAACAATTTTTTTTGTCAACGGCAAAGTCAGATCCGACATTGTTTCACTATGTGCTATGTTGGCTCTTATGTTGTTTCAAGTAGTAACTCCAGAGGAGGCTCTATCGGGTTTTTCTAATCCCGTTGTCGTCATGATGATAGGTCTATTTGTGGTAGGCGGCGCAATCTTTCAAACCGGATTAGCAAAGTCGATAAGTTCACGCATATTAAGATTGGCAGGCAACAGCGAAAATAGGCTCTACTTTTTGGTTATGATAGTAACCTCCTTTTTCGGTGCTTTTGTTAGCAATACAGGTACAGTGGCAGTTATGATGCCAATCATTGTTGGTTTAGCCGCTGGTGCTGGCATGTCACCATCACGCCTACTCATGCCATTAGCTTTTGCTAGTTCGATGGGTGGTATGATGACACTACTCGGCACACCACCAAACCTCATCATAGCATCAACACTCGAGAGTGCTGGTCGACCATCGCTCAACTTCTTCTCATTCTTACCATCTGGCTTGGTATGCGTAACTGTAGGTACACTTGTTTTGTGGCCACTTAGCAAGTGGTACTTATCAAAACAAGTTGATGCTGGTGAAAACAAAACAACAAAAGGCAAGACACCTGGGCAACTAATACAAGAGTATGGCTTAGCCGACAATCTTTTCCGCATAAAAGTGCCATCAGGTAGCAATATCAAAGGAAAAACATTTGCCGAACTCGATTTACGAGGACTATATAGTGTCAACATATTGGAAGTGCGCCGAAGCGACATTAAGCGACATCGCTTTTTCAAAACTATATCACAACAGTTAGCATCGGCACAGATGAAGATAAACGAAGGCGACATTCTCTATGTTTCTGGACGCATATCGGCAGTCACTGCTATGGCAGAAGACCTAAAACTCGAATTCGTCAATGAGCATGAAACAGAGATGGCTATCAAATCGGGCAAGGCGATGGACTTCTATGACATTGGCATTGCAGAACTGCTAATTATGCCCAATTCTAGTTTCATCAACAAAAACATAAAAGAGGCTGGTTTCCGCGACAAATTCGATGTCAACGTATTAGGTATAAGACGCAAAGGTGAATACATACTCCACGAACTGGGCGAAGAACTGATACACTACGGCGATGTACTCCTTGTACAAGGCACATGGGCCAATATCACACGCCTTACAAAAGAGTCGACAAATTGGATTGTACTTGGTCAGCCACAAAACGATGCTGCAGGTATCACACTTGACTACAAAGCTCCCCTTGCAGCTGCCATCACCATTGGTATGGTAGCAGCTATGGTGTTTGACTTCATACCCATTGCTCCTGTCACTGCTGTTGTTGCCGCAGCCTTACTGATGGTGTTAACAGGATGTTTCCGCAATGTATCGGCAGCATACAAGACAATAAACTGGGAGAGCATAATGCTCATTGGTGGCATGATGCCACTATCAACAGCATTGGAAAAGACAGGCACTTCTGAACTCATCTCGCACGGACTTGTTGAAACCTTTGGACAATATGGTCCAATGGCACTCATGGCTGGCATTTACATGGCAACATCGCTAATGACAATGTTTATATCCAACACTGCAACTGCCGTACTATTAGCTCCTATTGCACTACAGAGTGCCCAACAAATGGGAGTTGGACCAGAGCCTTTCCTATTCGCTGTGTCGGTTGGAGCATCCATGTGCTTTGCATCACCATTCTCAACACCACCCAACGCATTGGTTATGCCTGCTGGTAAATATACTTTCATAGACTACATCAAAGTAGGCTTACCATTACAAGTGATAATGGGCATTGTCATGGTACTCATCTTACCACTTATTTTCCCATTTTAAAAAAAGACCAAACACCTATGAACAACGAACAACAAATCGGACTTGTGCTCGAAGGCGGCGGAATGCGAGGCATATATACGGCTGGCATACTCGACTGCTTCATCGACTATGATATTAAATTCTCGTACGTCATAGGTACATCGGCTGGTGCAACATGTGGTATAAGCTATTTATCGCGCCAAAAGGGACGTTCACGTTTTTGCGACACCGACCTCATGCGCATACATAACTATATAGGTCTGATGCCTATGATGGGCGGACATGGTGTTATCGACATGGATTTTTTGTTCGAGACGTTTCCCGATGAATATTATCCGTTCGATTTTGAAACATACAAACAAAGCGGAGCTCGCATGATAATGGTGGCCAGCGATGCTCAAACCGGACAAGCTGCTTACCTTGAAGAGTATACCAATCTAACTCGATTTGTAGACATAGCACGCGCCTCGTGTAGTTTGCCCATAATGTGTCCAATGGGCAATGTTGACGGACATCCGATGGTAGATGGTGGCGTAACCGACTCAATACCATTTAAACGTGCCTTATCCGACGGATGCCAGAAAGTAGTTGTTATAATGACTAAAGAAATAGGATACCGCAAAGCTCCAGGCGACATATACCTACCCAACATAATATACCGCAAGCACCCTGCCCTACGCGATGCCCTACGAGTGCGCAACGATGCCTACAATGCACAAATAGACGCACTTGAAGATGCTGAAAGACAAGGATTGGCCTATGTGGTCAGACCACAAAATAGTTGTGGTGTTGGTCGAACTACCGACGACATCGACAAACTTGAGCAACTCTACGACCATGGATACCGCATGGCACAACAACAACTGACTGAGATAACCAACTTCATGGCGCACTAATGACCGACGAAAAAACACAACTAAAAGCACAATACCTCGATGTTTATAGCGCATCGGCAGGGTCGGGCAAGACGTATACACTCGCCTCGCGCTACCTCGATCTACTCATAAACAACCCTAACGATTATCGAAGAATATTGGCTGTAACATTCACCAACAAAGCTACAGCCGAAATGATGTCGCGCATAATCAACGACTTATACATCATATCGTATGCGGGTACTAATGCCAAGACACTCAAACACCAAAACGAACTGATAATGCGTCAACAGCAGTGCATGAAAAACAATGGTGCGAAAGTGCTCAATTCTGAAGTCATCAAAGAACGTTGCAAAACATCGTTGCGTTTGCTACTTAACGACTATCGCATGTTCTGTGTTAGCACCATTGATAGCTTTGTTCAGCGCGTAATCAGAGCTTTTGCTTTCGAAATGGGATTCGCTTCATCGTATGGTATTGAACTCGACTCTGACCTAATCATACAAGAAGCTATCGACAATATGATGCGCTCACTCTCAGAACCGCACAACGAAGAACTACGCAAATGGCTCATAGCATCAATAAACAGTTCGATAGACGAAGGTAAGTGGAGCATCGATACCGACATATTTAAATTGGCAAAGAAGATATTGGAAGACGATGGCCGCTCATTTATGGACGACATAACATCCAAACTTGAAAAAAACGCACAACTGATGAACGACATCAAAACATCGATGCAAAACATCATCAGCACATGCGAAGAAAAAGCGAAACAAGCCATTAGCAAATATGCCAATGCTTTTCCTAATGGTTTCCCTGTTAACACTGTAAAGAAAAAAAGCAAGGCCATTTCGTATA
>JBGUYH010000055.1:0-4998 GCA_045118595.1 Bacteroidales bacterium
GTCCGAAACCTGGTGCTACGATGATGCCATCTGCATCTTTCAATTTTTCTGCCAAATTTTCTTCAGTTAAGTTCTCAGAGTGAACAAGATTTAGCGACAATTTTCTGTCGTTATATGTTGAGGCATGATTAAGTGCTTCTATTATCGACTTATATGCATCAGGCAACTCTACGTATTTACCAACCAATGCTATACGAACTTTTTCGGTAGCGTTCTTCTGCTTATCGAGGAAGTTGATCCAATCAGCCAAATCAGCATCATGTTTCACTGGCAATTGGAGTTTGCGCATTGCTATTTCATCGAGGTGCTGTTCTTTCATCTTAATTGGCACTTCGTAGATGCTCTTAACATCAATTGACTGCACTACAGCATCAGGGTCGACATTACAGAAACGAGCCACTTTCTTGCGCAATTCTATATTAAGATCGTGCTCTGAGCGCAACACTAACACATCTGGTTGTATACCATTTTCGAGCAAAGCCTTAACAGAGTGTTGTGTTGGCTTAGTCTTGAGTTCGTGCGATGCATTAAGATAAGGAACAAGGGTAAGGTGAATGAACATTGCTCGGTATCCAAGCTCCCATTTCAACTGACGAACAGCTTCGATAAACGGAAGTGACTCAATATCACCTACTGTGCCACCTATTTCTGTTATTACTACATCAAACTTGTGACGAGAACCCATCAACATTATGTTACGCTTAATCTCATCTGTGATGTGTGGAATTATTTGCACAGTTTTACCAAGATATTCACCTTTACGCTCTTTGGTGATAACATTACGATAAATGCGTCCAGTTGTAACATTGTTATCTTGTGAGGTTGGTACATTGAGAAAACGCTCGTAGTGACCAAGATCAAGGTCTGTTTCTGCGCCATCATCTGTTACATAGCATTCGCCATGTTCATAAGGATTAAGGGTTCCTGGATCGATATTCAGATAAGGGTCGAGTTTCTGTATTGTGACACTATAGCCACGCGATTGAAGCAACTTTGCCAACGAAGCTGCTATAACTCCCTTTCCGAGCGATGATGCTACACCGCCTGTCACAAAGACATACCTTGTTTCTAACTCTGCCATGATTGCTTGTTTAACTTTTCTGCTAAATATTTAGAAATGTGCGTAACTACAAAACACACCATTCCCAAACAAGCCGCAAATTTATATTTTTTTTTGAACAGTAACTTTGTTGATATTCTTAACTTTTGTTGAAAGAATAATAAATAGGTATAAAACTAAGAGTTGTAGCTATGCAATTTTGGGGTTTGATTTGTAATTTTGCGAAATCTTTTTTATACAATAATATTATCGGCAATGAAAAGCATATCGGCAAAAGAGAATGTTGCTATTTTGGTTAGCTTAATGCAGAAATGGGGCATCAAACACGTTGTTGTTTGTCCGGGCTCGCGCAATGCTCCCATAGCACACACATTGGGCAACACTGATGGCATCGTTTGTCACCCTATAACCGATGAACGTAGTGCAGCATTTGTAGCATTGGGTATGTCAGATGCTTTAAATTCATGCGTTGCCGTATGTTGCACAAGCGGTTCGGCAGTGCTTAATATGTCGCCAGCTGTAGCCGAGGCTTATTATCGGCATATACCACTACTCATTATCTCTGCCGACCGTCCGAAAGAGTGGATTGGACAAATGGATGGACAAACTATTGTTCAGCCCAGATGCTTCGGACCACATGCCATAAGCTACGACATTGACGATGTACACAACGACTTAACACGATGGGCCACAACAAGAGACATCAACGAAGCACTAATGATGCTTAAGCAAAACAATGGTCAACCTGTACATATCAACATACACTTAAACGAACCACTATTCAACTTCATTCAGCAACCATTACCCAATATTGACATTGTACAATATCACTCTATTGATTCTGACACAAGTAGCTTGGTTGAACAATGGAATAATGCACAACGACGTCTCATTATCGTTGGACAACTTAAACCAAATAGCACTGAAAGCAACTGGATACGATGCAATGTTGATAACCTGGGGGCAACTGTCATTGCCGAACACTTAGGAAATATCGATGACATTAATTGTTTAATTACTCGTGCTGATGATATTTTAGCAACGAATAAAAATATCGATACATTAACACCCGATATTGTAGTTTACATTGGTGGACACATTGTTTCAAAACGCCTAAAGCAATGGATTAGGCATATCACACCAAAACATGTTTGGCATGTTAGCGACGAGGGGCGAATAATCGATATTTTCCAATGTGTTGAACACATGCTTACATTCAATTGCTTCACCAACATAATTAATAAATACCAAGTTACTGAACATATTAGCGAAGCAAGTAATGCCTATATCAAACAATGGCTCGACGCCACATCAGAACTACCAGCTAATAATATTGATAATTGGACAGATGTGAGCATTGTTGGCAAAGCATTGTCACTTATGCCACAAGGTTGGTACCTATCGTTAGGCAATAGTTCGACAGTTAGACATGCTCAACATTTTCCTCTACCACCTCATACCACTGTTTTTTGCAACAGAGGAGTAAATGGCATAGATGGAAGTTTGAGTCAGGCTGTTGGGTGTGCATTATCAACAGAGCAAAACGTGCTATGCATAATAGGCGATTTAAGTTTCTTCTACGATATGAATGCTCTATGGAATATAGCTCTACCAAATAATCTTCGTATTTTATTGCTTAACAATGGCGGAGGTGCAATATTCTCTACCCTACCTGGTTTAGAACACTCTGAACATAGAGAACCATTAGTGGCTGCACAACATTGTATGAAAGCCGAAGGATGGGCACATAGCTGTAATTGCAATTACTACGTTGCTACACCTAACAACATTGGTATTCTTTTTGAAAAATCAGAAAAAACAATAATACTCGAAGCCTTTACAGGTAACCAACAACAATAAGATGAATATCATTACATTCGTAAAAAACTGGACACTTCCCATAGCTATGCTAACAGGTATCATTATCTATTTAGCATTCGCCAATTGTCAGTTTTTGCAACCAATAAAACCTTACGTGCATGCCATTGACAAAGTACTCACTCCATTACTCATTTTCATACAGCTACTTCTAACATTTTGCAAAGTTAGTCCACGCGAATTTCGTTTTCGTACATGGCATTTCATATTACTTGCCATTCAACTCCTTGGAAGCATAGCTGCCTATGTAGCTTTAGTCAACATCAACCCCATATTAGCACAAGGGGCAATGATATGTTTCATCTGTCCAACTGCAACAGCAGCAGCCGTAATCACCTCTAAGCTAGGTGGCAGTGCCGAAACACTAATAACATACACTATGCTTGTCAATATCCAATGCGCTATTTTTGTTCCACTAGTATTTCCACTTGTATATGCAAGCACAGAGACTACATTTTTGCACTCCTTTATACTCATTCTATCAAAAGTTTTCCCATTGCTTATTTGTCCTTTTTTATTAGCCCAACTACTCAAATTTGCATGGAGCAATGCACATTCATGGCTCAAAAATCACGCATCTGTAGCATTCTACATATGGGCTATAGCATTAGCTATGGTTATGGGAAAAACAGCAAAATCAATTGTTGATGATTCCGACAATATCAGTCTTGTTTTTTGGCTCGCTATTATTAGTTTCATAGCTTGTTGCTTACAATTTTTCTTGGGAAAAAACATAGCAGGACACTACAACGACCGCATAAGTGGCGGACAAGCTTTAGGACAAAAGAACACAGTTCTTGCAATCTGGATGGCATATACTTATCTCGACCCAATATCGTCAGTAGCTCCAGGTGCATATGTTCTTTGGCAAAACATTATCAATTCATGGCAATTATGGAAAAAACGCAAAGGTTAAGATAAAATACGCTTCAAAACTGAAGTTCTTGTTTTTTGCTGAAACTCGTCTAATTATTTTACCTTTGCATATTATCAATCAAGACAATGAAAGGAAAACATATACTTGTAGGCGTTACTGGTGGCATTGCTGCCTACAAAACTGCATATCTCATTCGCCACTTTGTAAAACAAGGTGCTGAAGTACGTGTTGTTATGACTAAAATGGCAAAACAATTCATAACGCCACTTACATTAGCTACATTGTCACAAAACCCTATTGCTGTTGATTTCTTCGACCCTGAAAATGGACAATGGAATAGCCATGTAAGTTTAGGACTTTGGGCCGATTGCTTTGTTATTGCACCAGCAACAGCTAATACCATTGGAAAAATGGCTAATGGCATAGCCGACAATCTACTACTCACCACATACCTATCAGCAAAATGTCCCGTTGTTATAGCACCAGCTATGGACTTAGATATGTATGCACACGAAGCTACTCAGAACAACATAAAAACACTTCGCCAACGCGGAGTCTGCATTGTTGAAGCAGAAGACGGATTTTTAGCAAGCGGATTAATAGGCAAAGGACGAATGGCTGAGCCTGAAATAATAGCCAATGCTGTGGCCGACATATTCAAACATAGCAATATCATAAGCGGTAAAAATATAATGATAACAGCAGGTCCGACTTATGAAAAAATCGACCCAGTTCGTTTCATTGGCAACTATTCAAGTGGGAAAATGGGGTATGCCATTGCAGAGGAATTAGCATCACGTGGTGCTAATATTACACTGATAAGTGGTGCGGTAAAAATAAAAGCACATCATAAAAATATCATCGTTATCAATGTTGAAAGTGCTAAGCAAATGTACGATGCTTGTGTTGAACACTTTATACACGCCGATGCTGCTATAATGACAGCTGCTGTAGCCGACTTCACACCAACAGAAGTGGCAGATAACAAAATAAAACGCAAAGGCGACATTACTCTACAACTTAAGCCCACCAACGATATTGCTGCACGCATGGGAGAAATGAAAAAAACAGAGCAAGCATTAGTAGGATTTGCACTTGAAACAAACGACGAAGAGGCCAATGCCGCTCATAAGCTAAGTAGCAAAAACCTCGATTTTATAGTACTCAATTCGCTCAATGACAA
>JBGUYH010000056.1:0-6393 GCA_045118595.1 Bacteroidales bacterium
GAACGACACAACATCTGATGCATCGCTAACATTCAACTCTGACATGACAACATCAGAGAAAGAAAAGTGGGTTATCGATGGACACAAAATGTTGATTCATACCGATAATGAAACAAAAGAGTACAGAATTGTCAATGTTGATGACAAACAAATGACACTCTGTTACGAAGACAAAACAATACATATGCGACGAGCATATTAAAAAGATTCTCCTTATTATTCAATTTTTACATGCAAGAGAGGTTGTTCTACAAAATTGGACAATCTCTCTTTTGTCAATAAAATTAGAGTACCTTTGCAATTGAAACAACAGAAAAAATAATGAATCTTTCAGAAGCTATTCTTAATCGTGCCTCACTACTATTAGGTACCAACAAAATGCAGCGCCTAAGCGACTGTAAAGTTATCATATTTGGTGTTGGCGGTGTTGGCAGTTGGACCGCCGAAAGCCTCATCCGCAGCGGTATAATACATCTCACCATTGTCGATTCTGACCGTGTATGTGTAACAAATGTCAACCGACAAGCTATGGCCACAACAAAAACGATTGGCATGGTAAAAGTTGATGCAATGAAAGAACGTTTGCTCGCAATCAACCCTGCTGCACAAATAAATGCCATACAAGATATTTACACTGCCGAAACTGCCAACAACTATGATCTATCGCAATACGATGTCATTGTTGATGCTATTGATAGCTTGAAAGACAAAGCATTACTCATCATCAATGCATGCAAAACCAAGGCTTTTTTCGTATCCTCGATGGGAGCAGCCCTAAAAATAGACCCTACAAAAGTACATGTAGCTGAATTTTGGAAGGTAAAAGGTTGTCCGTTAGGTCATGCGCTACGCAAAAAACTAAAACACAACAAAACGATGCCCGAACGCAAATTCCCATGTGTCTATAGCGAAGAACTGCTTACTAACCTCGGAAATGCGCACACATGTGGGACATCGGGTTGTATGTGTCCCAAAAATAAAATAGGTACTGGTCGCGCCGACTTAGAAGACCACGAATGGTGTAGCTCAAAGGCTCAAATAAACGGCTCGCTAATGCACATAACTGCCATTTTTGGACTAACCATTGCTGGATTAATAATGCAAGAGATAACAAAAGAGCCCGATGAAAATAGCGATACAGCTACTTCCAATTAAACGATTCAACAATACGAACAACATCGTCTTCAACAAAAGCTATAACTGGCGCTAAACTATCGGCATTGGGTCTACAATAGAAATAGAGCGAACCTCGAAACATATTACGAATACTATCGGTTATGGAAAACTGCAGCGGAGTTGCTGCATTTCCTTTTATTCGATATAATGATGCATACACCTTGCGTTCGTTATTGTCATAATAACTTTCACCTATTGCGTCAGCTTTTACAGTGTGCTTATATACCAATTTTCGACTATCTTCAAGCACTTCGTCGGCATTGTCATTCATCGAACGATAAGTAACATGTATTTTACAATTCAATTGCGGATAGTTGATATTTATCCAATGAGGTTCGGCATTAGCATCATGATCAGGTTCAATGACGCAATAGATGGGATATTCAAAACTATATGGTTCACCAGCTTTGTCGTAAACCTCATACTCATGCTGAGGCAATGATATGCGAAAATACCCACGTGGCTTAGGCACTATTGGGTCACCACACGATATAACACTCAGCACCAAAGCCAAGCACATAGATATTTTAAGCAATTTGTTCATCTAAAAAATCCTATCTTATTATTCGACTTCCTTTTTGTTCTGCACAAAGCTTTACCGTGATTATCTTTCTATTATCAGCCTCTAAAATCTCAAACGCATATTTATCATATGTAATCACATCGCCATCTTTAGGTATAAGACCATTAATTTCGAGCAGTAAACCAGCCAATGTTTCAGCATCGCCTCGCCCCTTTTCAAACTCATCGCCATCAGAGCCTATAACCTTAAAAAAGTCGTTGAGCGATATCTTCCCCTCAAAAACAATAGAACCATCGGCCTGACGATGCCACATTTTTTCATCAGAATCGAATTCGTCGTTAATATCACCCACAATTTCTTCAATAACATCTTCAAGAGTTACAATACCCGACATTCCGCCATATTCATCTACTACAACTGCCATATGCGTCTTGCTGGTCTGGAACTCTTGCAAAAGGTCGTTTATCATCTTTGTTTCTGGCACATAAAACACCTTTCGCAATATATTATTCCATTCAAAATCTTTCTGCTTAATGTGTGGCAGCAAATCTTTCACATACAAGATACCAACAATATCATCTTCACGAGCATCGTGAACTGGTATGCGCGAATAACCCGACTCTAACACTACTTTAAGCACCTCATCGAAGCTATCAGATACATCGAGACCTATAACATCGAGGCGTGGTGTCATCACATCAACTGCCGACAAGTTAGTGAACTTAACTATGCTTTCTAACATCTCTTTTTCATCGGTAAGACTTTCGCGAGTAAGCTCTACTGCTTGCGACAAATCGTCGATTGACATATTTTGCTGATGCTTAGCCAAACGTGAATTGACCAAACCTGTCGACTTTAGTAACAATGAACTCAACGGCTTAAAAAAAGCTGACATTGCCGTGATAGGGAATGCCATAAATAAAGCAAATCCATAGCTATGCTGAGTTGAATATATCTTTGGCATCACCTCGCCAAAAAACAATATCAATGTAGTGATAATAATGGTTTCGAACACAAACTTAATAACAGTTGCGTTACCGAAATCGAACATTGCTGTGCTAATAAATGCCGACAGCATTACGATGGCTACATTAATAAAATTATTGGCAATCAGAATTGTAGCCAATAAACGTTCAGGAGCATCGAGCAATTTCTTTATCTGCTTATCGCGCGATGAGTTACTCTCATTAATAGCTTCGAGTGCTGAAGGTGTAAGTGAGAAATAGGCAGCTTCACTACCAGATACTAATGCGCTCATGACTAATAAAATAGCCAAAACGACAAGTATCAATATTGTTTCTAAAGTGACCGGCCTCAAAGCTACAGCCTCAAGGTCGGTCAGTATACTGTGATATAAATCGGGATCCAATGCTTTATTGGTTTGGTTAGAAAAGGCATCGTAACTTAATCAAGAAGTTCGATGCGATAACTTATCAGAATGGTGACTCAAAGTCTAAATCGTCAAATGAACTTTTGTAACCATTTTCGTCAGGTTCTCCAATTTCACCTGTTGCTGAATAACGATTTGTTGTTGTAGACGCAGTTCCATTAGGTTCTCTGCGACTAAGTATCTCAAGTTCATCAACAAGTATTTCTGTCACAAAGCGATTTTGATTATCACGATCGACATATTGGCGACTTCTGATTTTTCCCTCAATATAGAGTTTTGACCCTTTATGAACAAAACGTTCAACTACTTGAACCAATCCGCCACGCACAACTATATTGTGCCATTCTGTGCGCTCTGGTATTTGCTGATCGTTCCGCCCCACATGAGCCCGCTCAGTAGTGGCCAAAGTAAAATTTGCCACTGCACGGTTTTGGTCGAAATAGCGAATGTCTGGATCCTTACCGACGTTCCCTAATAAGATAACTTTGTTTACCGACATATTTTTACTTTTTCAATATTCTCTCTCATTGAAAGCCATTAAGCAAACAATTCGGGCGCTAAAATAACTAAATATTTTCACATCAACGGCAATGTAATAAAAATAGTTACATATAACTGTAAAAAACTTGGCTATGTCATTTTTTTACTTTTAATTTGTAACCGCGGATGCGCAAAGTAGCGTAAACGCCTACATAAAAAACTACAATACATTACATTATGGCAGAAAATTTCGATACAAACCTTCCAATCGACGACCTTGACAAAAAAATTCTGTCGCTGATTATGGTCAACGCTCGCACACCATTCCTTGAAGTAGCACGTGAGTGTGGCGTTTCTGGCGCTGCTATTCACCAACGTGTACAACGTTTGCAAAACATTGGCGTAATAAAGGGGTCGGAGTTTATTATTAATCCGAACAAAATTGGATATATGACATGTGCCTACATTGGCATCTACCTCAAAGATGCAAGTTATTTTGACGATGTAGTTGCTCAGATGAAGTTAATTCCACAAGTTGTTGAGTGCCATTACACAACTGGAAAATATGCTATCTTCATCAAGATATATGCTAAGAGCAACGAGCACATGAAATATATTCTTCACGATCGTTTGCAAGCTATCAATGGTATCTCTTCAACCGAAACACTCATTTCGCTCGAAGAGAGTTTCAAACGTCAGATCTCTATCGAAGAGTAAAAGAGATAGAAAACAACAACATTCAAAAAACAAAAAGGCGGCAAAATATTGTCGCCTTTTCTTTTTTATCGTTTGCAATAGTTTGGATTATTTATTACCCTATCGTTCAAGTTCCTCTTTTAGGAACTTCCATGTGTATCCTTTTCCTTGTGCTACGACCTCTTCGGGTGTACCACACGACATTACGGTACCACCATTTCTGCCTCCTTCTGGTCCCATATCGACTATATAATCTGCCATCTTAATAACATCGAGGTTATGCTCGATAACAATAACAGTATTGCCTTTATCAACCAATTTATTTATTACATCCATCAAGATACGTATATCTTCGAAATGCAAACCAGTAGTTGGTTCATCGAGCAGATAGAGCGTGCGACCAGTGTCTTTGCGCGACAACTCGGAAGCCAACTTAATACGCTGACTCTCACCACCAGAAAGAGTGGTTGATGGCTGTCCTAAAGTGATATAACCTAATCCTACGCTCTGTAAAGTGCGCAATTTATTGTAGATATTCGGTATATTTTCAAAAAATTCAGCCGCCATATTGATGGTCATCTGCAATATGTCACCTATCGATTTACCTTTAAACATTACTTCGAGTGTTTCCCTATTGTAACGTTTTCCTCGACATACTGGACATTCAACCATCACATCGGGAAGTAAACTCATTTCGATAACTTGCACGCCTGCACCTTTACATGTTTCGCATCGCCCACCACTAACATTAAACGAGAATCGACCCGATTTATAGTTTCTCATTTTAGCTTCGGGTAGTTCTGAAAATAACTTTCTTATATCATCGAACAAACCCGTATATGTGGCAGGGTTGGAACGCGGTGTCTTACCTATCGGTGCTTGGTCGACAGCTACTATTTTATCTATATTTTCAACACCATCTATTGTATCGTATGGCATTGGATCTTTGAGCGAACGATAGAATTTTTGGCTCAAAATGGGATACAATGTTTCGTTGATAAGAGTCGACTTACCACTTCCAGAAACGCCCGTCATACATATCAACGTGCCAAGTGGGAATTGTACATCAACGTTCTTCAAATTATTGCCTTTGCATCCTCTAAGCGTTAAGTATTTTCCATTTCCAACACGTCGAGTAGTTGGTACTTCTATCTTTCGGCTACCATTTAGATACTGAGCCGTCATGGTATTCGAAGCTAATATTTCGGCAGGTGTACCGCAGGCTACTATCTTACCACCCTTACGTCCTGCTCCTGGCCCAACATCGACAATAAAGTCGGCTTCGGTCATCATATCGCGGTCGTGCTCCACCACAATAACGCTATTACCAGCATCGCGCAATGCTTTAAGTGAGTTGATGAGTCTGACATTGTCGCGCTGATGAAGTCCAATGCTTGGTTCATCAAGTATATAGAGCACATTAACAAGTTGTGAGCCTATTTGAGTGGCCAAACGTATGCGCTGACTCTCGCCGCCCGACAAACTAATGGCACTTCGATTCATCGAGAGATAGTCGAGTCCAACGTTGAGCAAGAACCCGAGTCGGCTGCGTATCTCTTTTAACACTTCGGTAGCTATGGCTCTTTGGCGAGCATCGAGTCGGTCTTCCAAACCCACAAGCCACTCGCTAAGTTCGCGCATATCCATTTTTGATACATCGGCAATGTTTTTACCATCGATGAAAAAGTGCAATGCCTCTTTGTTTAATCGCTGACCATTACACTCTGGACAAACTACTTCGCGTGCAAACTGCGTTGCCCATTTTTTTTCTTTTACCGATGTTGTCGACTCTTGTATCTCGTTGATATAATTAACTATGCCATCGTAGGTTGGATAGAAATTATTCGACAATCCCGATTCATTCTTTAATTGCAGATGTTCTGGTGTGCCATATAATATGGTATCCATAACCTCTTCTGGCAATTCATCGATAGGTGTTTTTAGTGAATAACCGCTTTTTTCACATATAGCTTCGAGTTGTGCAAAAATGAGTGTATTACGAATTTTTCCTATTGCCTCGATGCCACCATCGGCTATGCTTTTCTTAGGGTCTGGAATAATTTTGTCTATATCCATCTGCACCAATGTGCCCAAACCTTTGCATTTAGGGCAAGCACCTTGAGGCGAA
>JBGUYH010000057.1:0-20881 GCA_045118595.1 Bacteroidales bacterium
ATTTAGGTGGTATGGCAGCTGGTTATATATTGGCAAAATGGTGGCAGAAAAATGGTGTTCCGAAATTTTCAAAATCACTCTTTAAACGCAATACCAATAGTAGTCGGTTTGCAACAATGCATGTATCACATGGGCGACCACTTAGTGATATGGATTACAACCGTCAGCGTACCGAACGAAGCCGTGAGGTCGACCGCATACTCGACAAAATAAAAGCTACAGGCTACGATAGTCTTACAGCTGAAGAGCGACAAACACTATTCGACGAAAGTAAACGCTAAACAACCTAAAATCACTTAAAATATAATTGCTGATGTTTAAATTGCTTAGGTTCATATTATGCATAGTATTGGCTATGGCAATAGTGGCATGCTATTTTCAAGCATGGATTCCACCAACCATATTGGGCAAAGGTGTCTTTTTAGGTTTCGCCTTCCCATATTTATGGGCTTTGGGATTCGTTGCACTCATATTTTTAATTATTATTCACGCAAAAATATCGGGTACAATAATGGCCATAGCGCTTTTGATAACATCGGGCGGAACATTATCGCTAATCCGACCATTACCCGTTAAAGAACAAGCGCATGAAGGCAGAAAAATAAAGATGGTTACTATGAACGTGTGTAACCTAAGAGGAGGAAATTGTGGTCGCGATTTGGGTATAGAGCAAATAAAAAAAATATTTGCTGATGCCGATATTGTGTTTTTGCAAGAAGCCCCCAATGACAAGCGCATTAAGAATATGAAATTGCATGATATAGCTGAGTTGTTTGGCTTCGAGTATGCCATATACGACCAGTCGAAACATTCAACACGCAAAACAGAGTCAATAACACAAGCAATACTTAGTCGTTTCCCACTCTCTCCTGATGAGCCAACTGATGAAGATACCGATGCACACATACAAAGCGCCTATGCTGATATTGATGGACAAAAAGTGCATCTTATCAATTGTCATCTCGAATCGATACGTTTGTCGCAAGAGCAGATAAGCACAGTAAATGAAGTGAGTCATGCTGAGATAAAACGTAGCTCGAAAACGGAACTTCACGAGACATATTCGAAGATGAAAACAGCCTTCGAACGACGTACAACGCAAGCACATCATTTGGTCGATATGGTGAAAGATGAAACAATGCCAGTAATACTTGGTGGCGATTTCAACGATACACCAATATCATACACCTACCATAAGGTAGACCAAGTGTTATTCGATACATTTCGCAACTCGGTGATGGTATATGGCAACACCTTTAATGGCGGATTGCCACCTATTCGCATCGATTATATATTTCATTCAGCACATTTTACATCAACCGATTATATTATCCATAACGACAAGCAATGCAGCGACCATTTTGCTGTTTCGTCGGTATTGTGGCTTAAATCTGCAGAGGAATAGAGATATAATATTTTGGAAAAATATTCTTTTATTAGGCTCATAATAGATACAATTCTGCTGCATAGGTATGCAAAATGACCTATTTTTGTGTCAAATAAAAAACAGAGCAACATGATAAAAGAAATTTACCTCGCAGGTGGCTGTTTTTGGGGCACCGAACACTTCTTTAAACAGATTAATGGAGTGAAAAACACAACCGTAGGTTTTGCTAACGGACACACCGACAATCCTTCTTATAAAGAAGTATATACTGACACTACTGGATATGCTGAAGCTGTTAAGATAGAATATGATGACAATATTGTCTCGCTTCAGTTACTCATCGAGATGTTTTTTAAGGCCATCGACCCAACAAGTCTTAACAAACAAGGCGAAGATGTAGGCACACGTTATCGCACTGGTATATATTATACCACAGATGCCGATATTGCTATAATAAAAAAGGTGATGGACGATGAACAACGAAAATATGATGCACCATTCGTTGTAGAGTTGCAGCCACTAACTAATTTCTACGCTGCCGAAGATTATCATCAAGATTATCTCGATAAAAATCCGACAGGCTATTGTCATTTGCCATTGGCACTGTTTGAGTTTGCTCGCAACGTAAATAAGAAATAGATTATAGCCATGCTGTCAGAGTTTTATTTTCGACTCTGAACTTAACCTCTAATCCTACATAACACATAACGTATTCGCGCTGCGCATTTTTCTGATAATGCGGGCGCGGATCGTTTGATAAAATATCAATAAGAGCCGCTATTTGGTCGCTATTTAGCTTGCTTTTTAATTCATCTGATATTTCTACTTCCAAACGAAAAACATCATCGCCAGCCTCATCAACAAAGCCTCCTATGGCATCAGAATGTGAGTCGGTATATGGCAGATATGGTTTAATGTCGAAAATAGGTGTCCCGTTCATCAAATCAGCCCCCTCTACTATTAGCACAGGAGCATCGGCACAGTCGTAGTCGATAGATACTAATTTTACCGATGATAAACCTATGTTATTTGGTCTGAATGGCGACCGTGTAGCAAATACTCCCATTCGCTTATTTCCACCCAAACGTGGCGGACGAACAGTGGGCGACCATTTTTCTCGATGTGCTTCAGAAAAGTCCCACAATAGCCATATATGCGAAAAGCCTTCTAATCCGCGAAATGCTTCTCTAATACGATATTCAGCTTCGAAAACTATGCGCCCACGCAGACGAGCTATTCCACTTTGGCGAGGTACTCCAAATTTTGTGTCAAGGTCTGTTTCAATATGTGCTATGGGTAACATGTCTGTAAAATGATTATTGATGAATAGTATCTTTCGAGGTGTCTGTTTTCTAATAAAAAAAGCGTCTATTCCACAATGGGAACAGACGCCAAGATATTAGTGTGTAGATACACTCAATTAGTCTTTAAGCGACAAACGGCAGAAAGCTGTAGCCTTCAAGCCTTTGTTTACACTTTCGAGGTACTGACCAACGCTGAGTTTCGAGTCGATGAAGTACTCTTGCTCCATAAGGCAGCTCTCTTTGAAGAACTTCTTCAAACGGCCTTGAGCAATGTTCTGAATCATCTGATCCTTGAGGTTTGCTGCAGCTTTTTCTGCCTCTGCTACCTTTATCTCGCGAGCCTGTTTAGCTTGCTCAGGTGTAAGCCAACCTTTTGCAGTGTTTGAGTCGATGTGCTCGTCAGTGTCAACGTGAGCTGGGTTGATACCAGCCTTAGTGAGTGCAGCGTCAACAGCTTTCTTAACCATCTCTTCTTTTGTCTTCTCAACAGCTACTTTGAGCTCGTGGTCGATGGTCTCTTTTGAAACGCTTGCCTGATCAACGGCAACAGGCGACATTGATGCAACCTGCATAGCTACGTTCTTTCCTGCTTGGTTCTCTATTACTTGGTTGAAACCAACAACAGCAGCAATCTTGTTGTTCATGTGGATGTAAGCAATAACGCTTTCACCTTCAACAACTTTGTATTCCGATACAACCATTTTCTCACCAATAACGCCTGAGAGTTTGGTTACATCGTCGGCAACGAGTGCTTGGAGAGCAGCAAGGTCAGCTGGCTTTTTAGTCATAGCTACCTCGAGTACGTTGTTTGCGAGCTCAACAAACTGTGCATTAGTTGCAACGAAGTCTGTTTCGCAGTTAAGTTTGATAGCAACGCCATATTTGCCAGAAGCATCAACCTTAGCTACGCAAGCACCTTCGCTTGCTTCATGGTCGGCACGTTTGTTTGCAATAGCTTGTCCGCGTTTACGAAGAGCGTCAACAGCTGCTTCGAAATCGCCATTAGCTTCGGTCAGAGCTTTCTTGCAGTCCATCATGCCTGCGCCAGTCATTTGACGAAGTTTATTTACGTCCTGTGCTGTAATTGCCATAGGATTATGTTTTTTATCGTTAAAGAATATTGTTTGACAAATGAAAAAACCGGCACTGTGGGCTTACGGGAGTGCCCCAACCCTCAGATGCCGGTGTTTATGATTGTGCTATTTAAGCCAACCGACTTTTACTCAGCTGCTTCAGCAGGAGCTGCCTGAGCTTCATCGTCCTTACGGGCGCTTACTTTCTTGCCTTTTGGGGCAGCGGCTTTCTTCTCTTTAGCCTCTGTTTCGTCAAGCTTTTCAGCTTTACGCTCTTCAAGACCTTCTTTGATAGCCTTTGTCATTATGTCGGTGATGACTTCGATCGACTTCGATGCGTCATCGTTAGCAGGAATAACATAGTCGATGTTCGAAGGGTCAGAGTTGGTATCAACCACACCGAACACAGGTATGTTGAGGCGGTTAGCCTCTTTTACAGCGATGTGCTCCTTTGTTACGTCGAATACGAACATTGCTGATGGAAGACGTGTCAGGTCAGCAATTGAGCCAAGTGTCTTGTTGAGTTTCTCGCGTTGACGTGTGATTTGCAAACGCTCACGCTTTGAGAGACTATTGTAAACAGGGTCGCTGATGAGCTTGTCGAGTGAGCCCATTTTCTTGACAGCTTTGCGGATGGTAGGGAAGTTGGTCAACATACCGCCCGGCCAACGTTCAACAACGAAAGGCATATTTACACCACCTACTTTCTCGGTGATGATGTCGCGAGCCTGCTTCTTAGTTGCTACGAAGAGAATCTTACGACCTGACTTAGCTATTTGCTTAAGTGCCTCAGCTGCTTCGTCGATTTTTGCTACTGTCTTATAGAGGTCAATGATGTGGATGCCGTTCTTCTCCATATAGATATATGGCTTCATGGCTGGGTTCCACTTGCGCTTCAAGTGGCCGAAGTGTACACCGGCTTCCAATAACTGGTCAAAACTTGTTCTTGACATTGTGTTTTCTTTTTTTGTAGTTTACTTTCTTTTTGTTTCCCTCTTACGGTCGTCGCTCTTCTACGGCTGATCTCTAGTTGTAATCCGTTAGGCGCTCCTTTTCGAGGCAACCATCAGGTAGGCATTGCTGCATCTTGATGGTTTAGATGCTAAACATCTGAGATGTTCGGCAGCGCTAAACAATTGATTAACGCTTGCTGAACTGGAATCTCTTACGTGCTTTTGGACGACCTGGCTTCTTACGTTCAACAACACGTGAATCACGTGTCATGAAGCCTTGTGCCTTCAAAGCATGACGGTTCTCTTCGTTGATCTTAACAAGTGCACGAGCAATGCCCAAACGAGCTGCTTCTGCCTGACCTTTGATACCGCCACCATTGAGATTGATATTGATGTCATAGTTCTCAACTACGCCAAGTGTGTTGAGAGGCTGCTTCACGATGTACTGAAGAGTGGCATCGGGGAAGTAGTTGGTGAGTTCACGCTTGTTGATTGTGATCTGACCTTTGCCAGCGCTGACATAAACGCGGGCAACCGCAGCTTTTCTTCTGCCTATTGCGTTTGTTACTTCCATGATTACTTAATAGCGTTAATGTCCAACACTTTTGGCTGCTGTGCTTCCTGCTCATGCTCTGCGCCTGCATATACGTAGAGATTCTTCAGGATCTTTGCGCCAAGACGATTCTTGGGGAGCATTCCCTTTATTGTGCGCTCGAGCAAACGCTCTGGCGACTCAGCCATCATCTGACGTGGAGTCTTATCATGACGACCACCTGGATAACCGCTGTAGTTGAAAAGCAAACGTGAATCCCACTTGTTGCCAGTGAGTTGCACTTTGCTTGCGTTGATGATGACTACATTGTCGCCACAATCAACGTGAGGTGTAAAATTGGGCTTGTTTTTGCCGCGAAGAATCTTCGCAACTTTTGATGCGAGACGACCAAGTATCTGTCCTTCTGCATCAACAAGAACCCACTGCTTGTCGACGGTTGCCTTGTTTGCCGACACCGTCTTGTAACTTAATGTGTTCACAGTCTTCCTTTTTGTTTTTTATTTAACCAACTTTATTTCTTCGCTACAGACTTCAGCTTAACCTTTGCATCTTTCAGTAGATGAGCGCCTTTTACCAACTCTACTCATCTCCCTTTTTAGGCATAAGCACTATTAGTCCATAACTTCGGATAATAATCGGGCGCAAAATTACTTGTTTTTTTATTGATGTGCAAATTGTTAGAGAGATAAAAATGGTTAATGTCGGACAAGAATATACGAATAGTTTAATTTTTGACAATGGAGAACTTTTCTTATAATCAGCTCATTCGTATTGGTATAATTCCTCCTCGCCCTATATGTATACTTTCACTCTTCCTTCCTTTCCCTTGATTCGTGCTTTTTTTGTATTGCCCCTTTCCTATAAGTTTTGAGTAACATTTATTGCAAATCATTACTTTGTTTTCACATTCATAGCCTTGACTATACGCTTTCCCACATATAAAACAAACAATATATTTTTGAATAGGTTTATCATTTAGTGGAGTAGTTGTTTCCTGTAAATTAGAAGAGTAATCTATTTTGGGAATGACAATAGAAGTTTGTTTGTTACCTTGTTCAAGATAATCTTGATATGCATTTAATGAAATTGTTAACAAGTCTCTTTTATATGATGAGGAAATATGATTGATAACGTCTTCTTTAAAACGATTATTTTTTAGAAGTTTTCTTATGTCATATCTATTCCGATACTTATATATCGTTTCTACAATTTCTTTAACACTAAAGTAACCTATATTTTGTGTATTTTGTGTTTTCAGCCATTTCGTAAATTTTTCCATAGTTTTTCTTCAAATATATTCAAAATGCTATGAATAATGTGTAGAATAACACCTTTTAACAAAAAAAAGACTAACATCTTCGCTATCTATATATTATAAACTCGTTCTGATATATTTTTGCAAAATGTAAAAAATACACCAACAAATGATTAGCAGAATATTCTTAGTCGGTTTTATGGGTTGTGGTAAGTCGACAATAGGAAAGCACATAGCGAAAGACCTTGGATGGAATTTCATTGATATGGATAATTATTTTGAACAGAAACATAATTGTACCATAAGCGATTTTTTTGCACAGCATGGTGAAGATGAGTTTCGTAGGGCTGAAAATGGTGTGCTAAAAGAGTTGTCGACTATGTGCAATACTGTGATAGCAACTGGTGGTGGTGCTCCTTGCTTTTTCGATAATATGGACATTATGCGTAAAGCTGGACTCACTATTTACATCAATGTTGACCCAACCGATTTAGCTAAGCGCTTACGCAACGCTAAGAGCAATCGTCCGCTTATTGCACAGAAAACTGATGACGAACTGCTTAATTATATAACAACTAAAGTTGCGGAACGCGAACCTTATTATAGTAAGGCACATATCGTTGTGGATGGCGAACATCTACCATTTTCGGCATACCGAACCCTTATCGAAATGTATAACGAAAGCGAAGAATGACAATGAAGAAAGCAGCTCTGTTCGACCTTGATGGTGTGGTACTCGATACAGAAAAACAATATTCGCATATTTGGGGCATCATCGGACAACAATTTCATCCAGAAATACCACATTTCGAGATGATAATAAAGGGACAAACGCTCAAACAAATTTTTGCGGCTCATTTTCCAGATGTGGAACAGCAATATCAGGTGACACAAGTGCTTAACCAGTATGAGGCGCAAATGAAATACGAATTTGTGTTGGGTGCCGATGTTTTTATCTCACAATTACGTGCTGCTGGTATTCGTACGGCGTTGGTGACAAGTTCTAATGATGTTAAAATGAATAATGTATACAACGCTATACCTACATTTTGTTCTATGTGGGACGAGATTGTTACTGCCGATAAGTTAAAACGTTCGAAACCTGACCCAGAATGTTATTTGTTAGCGGCACAAATGCTATGTGTGGCTCCAAGTGAATGTGTCGTTTTTGAGGACTCACTACACGGATTGCAAGCAGGGCGAGCTGCACAGATGAAAGTAGTTGGTTTGGCTACTACTTATCCGCACAATGTTATAGCAGATAAAGCGAATGTTGTTATTGATAATTTTTATAATCAGAGTGTTACTGAACTGCTAAATGATTAGTCCATTTAGCAGTTCTATATATGTGCGCACGCCATCCTGTATTTCATTAATTTCGATATATTCGTTAGCTGTGTGCGAGCGAGCAGAATCGCCAGGTCCTATTTTTATTGATGTGAATGGCATTAGTGCTTGGTCGCTCATGGTGGGCGAACCAAATGCTTTTAGTCCGAGTGATAAGCCTCGTTGAACAATAGGATGTGTCATGGGTACCGATGAACTACCCAAACGTGTTGAGCGTTCTTTTACGTCACATGTCACACTATTTTTTATCTCTTGTAGCAATTCAATATTGCCATACATTTCATTTACACGCACATCAACAACAAAGTGACAACTATCAGGAACAACATTATGCTGTGTCCCTGCATCTATCTGTGTGACGCTCATTTTTACAGAACCTAAAAATTGTGATACGCGCTCAAATTTGTGTGTTCTGAACCATTCTATCGCTGGAAGTGCTTCGTATATGGCATTGATGCCTTCGTTGCGAGCTGCGTGACCGCTCTTCCCCTTAGTCGTACAATCGAGTACCATCAACCCCTTTTCTGCTACTGCCATCTGCATCTGGGTTGGTTCGCCAACAATAGCCAAGTCAATTCGTCCTAAATGTGGTACAACGCTTTCTATGCCGTTTTTACCACTAACCTCCTCTTCGCACGAGGCTACATAGATAAGGTTATATGCTTGTTCGGTGTGTTGCGTTAGATAGCGGAAGGTAGCCAACAGAGATACCATTGGTGCACCAGCATCGTTACTGCCCAATCCCCATAGTTTGCCATCCTCTACTGTTGGACAGAAAGGGTCACGTGTATATCCACTTGCAGGTTTTACTGTGTCGATGTGAGAGTTGAGTAAAATGGTAGGCTTGTTAATGCATAATTCTTTTTGCTTTATTATTAAGTTGTTGCCTATTCTGTCGGTCTGTAATCCTTGTTTTAATATCCAATTCTGAATCATATTTGCCACTTCTGTTTCACTTCGTGAAATTGATGGAATGGCTATCATTTGCTTTAATAGTTCGATTGATTCAGATGTATATTTTTCTATCATAAATGAAATCTATTTTTGTAATTGCGAAGATACAAAAAACACAATTTTTGATCGCATTATTTAGTAATGCATCTCTTATCAAGAAGGTTTTATATATAAAAAAGGTGCATCGGATTCCGACGCACCATACTATAAATGAATCTATTCCACTTTAATTTTTTAGAGCTTCAGCACCGCTAACAATTTCAATTAGTTCGCCAGTAATAGCGCCCTGACGTGCTTTGTTGTATTGTAGCTGAAGGTCTTTTAATAGTTCTGTAGCGTTATCAGTTGCTTTACTCATTGAAGTCATACGAGCACTATGCTCAGAGGCAATTGAGTCGAGCAGTGCTGCATATAGTTTTGTTCTCACTGCTTGTGGAACAAGATCTTGCAGTACTTCTGTTTTGTTTGGCTCAACAATAAAATCGAGCAAACGACTATTCGAACTTTTTACATCTGTAAGTGTTAGTGGCAAAAATTGTTTGGCAACAACATGTTGTGTCGATTTGTTTACAAATTCATTGTAAACCAAATGTATTTCACGATAGTCACCAGCAACAAATGCAGTTGTCAATTCATCAGCTATGTCATACACAGCTTGAAGAGACATGGCATCAAACAATGCATTATAATCTTTCTGAGGAGAAAGACCACGAGCTACAAGTCCTTTTGCCACTTGTTTGCCTATAGCTGCAAATTCAACATTGCCATTAGCATATGCTTCGGCATAGTCTGTCTTTATCAATCTGTCAACTTCTTTTGCCACATTTGAGCTAAAAGCGCCTGCCAATCCTTTGTTTGAAGCTATGGGTACAAATAGTATTTTACCTTTTTGCTTAACGCGAAATCCGGCTATTTGATCCTTTGCACTATCAATGGAGTTGCCCAAGAAATTTACTATTTCGAGCAATTTGTTGGCAAATGGCTTTACATGCTCCACGTCGCTTTGGGCTTTATTGAGCTTGGCGGCCGATACCATTTTCATGGCACTTGTCACCTGACGTGTAGTTCGCACCGAGTTGATGCGCATTCGTATACCTTTCAAATTAGCCATAGACGCTCACCATTATTTTTCAAATCGGGCACTCACTTGCTTAGCTGTTTGCTCCAAGACACTTGTTATGCTATCATCAATTTTACCTTGAGCTATAGCTGCTAATGTGTCTTTGTGTGATAGTTCCATCTCTTCGATGAAGGCTTGCTCAAATTCAGCAACCGATGCTATTGGTATGTTACGCATCAGTCCTTTGGTTCCACAATAAATTGCAGCAACTTGTTTTTCAACAGCTACAGGTGTGTATTGTGGTTGCTTGAGCAATTCTACATTCTTGCGTCCTTTATCGAGTACTGCCATTGTTGTGGCGTCGAGGTCTGAACTGAATTTTGAGAATGCTTCGAGTTCACGGAACTGAGCTTGGTCGAGTTTTAGTGTACCTGCCACTTTCTTCATCGACTTAATTTGTGCACTACCACCTACACGTGATACTGAAATACCTACGTTGATGGCAGGGCGCACACCAGCATTGAATAATGAGCCTTCAAGGAATATCTGACCATCGGTGATAGAGATGACGTTTGTTGGAATGTATGCCGACACGTCACCTGCTTGTGTTTCGATGATAGGCAATGCTGTTAATGAACCACCACCTTTGACTATTGGCTTTATCGACTCGGGCAAGTCATTCATGTTCTTTGCAATCTCATCGTTATCAATAATCTTAGCAGCTCTTTCGAGTAAGCGTGAATGCAGATAAAATACATCGCCTGGATATGCTTCACGTCCAGGTGGACGACGTAGCAACAACGACACTTCTCGGTAAGCTACAGCTTGTTTCGACAAATCATCATAAACGATAAGTGCTGCGCGACCAGAATCGCGGAAGTACTCACCAATAGCTGCTCCTGCGAATGGTGAATAGAATTGCATGGCTGCTGAGTCTGATGCTGTGGCCGACACAACTGTGGTGTATGCCATTGCACCATGCTTCTCAAGTGTATTGACTATTTGTGCTACTGTAGAACCTTTCTGACCAGTGGCTACATATATGCAATACACAGGTTTACCTGCATCGTAGAAACTTTTTTGGTTTAATATTGTGTCGATAGCAATAGCGGTCTTACCTGTTTGGCGGTCGCCAATGATAAGTTCGCGTTGTCCACGACCAATTGGTATCATTGAGTCGATAGCCTTTAGACCTGTCTGTAGTGGTTCTTTGACTGGCTGACGGAAAAGCACTTGCGGTGCCTTGCGTTCGAGTGGCATTTCGTACAACTGTCCTCCGATAGCGCCCTTGCCGTCGATTGGTTCACCCAATGGATTTACCACACGACCAACGATGCCATCGCCAACCATTATCGATGCTATTCGACCTGTACGCTTCACCGTGTCGCCTTCCTTCACAGAGTCAACATTTCCCATTAGTACTATACCTACATGGTCTTGCTCTAGGTTCATCACAATACCTGTCGATTCGCCTATCTCAACCAATTCGTTGGCTTGCACATTGTCAAGTCCATAGGCTTGGGCTATGCCATCACCAACACTCAGTACAGTGCCAACTTCCTCCATGTTCATCGAAGACTCAAACTTCTCTAACTGTTGTTTGAGAAGTGTTGAAACTTCTGAGGCTTTTATGTTTTCCATGTACTTTGCTTTTTTAAGTTATACCGTCAACTTTTTTTCAATTTCAGCCAACTGACGAGCTATGCTGCAATCCATTTGCCGACCATCGACACGAATGATTACACCTCCTATTAGCGATGCGTCAGACTTGAACGAGGCTTCTACTTTTGTCCCAAGTTTTACCTCAAGTTGCTTTAAGAAGTCTGTCTTATTGCTATCGGTAAGTTCTTTGGCGGTGGTTACTTCTGCTGTTTTTATGTCATTATGCTCTTTGTAGACTATTTGGTAAACTCTGAGTATTTCGTCAATCATACCAATGCGACCTTTGTCGGCCACAAATTGAATAAATTCATATGATTGAGTTGAAATCTTATCACCAAAAACAGCCTTTAAGAAAGCCTTTTTAGCCGACACTTTTTGCAGTGGCGATGCGAGCATTTCAACGGCTTTGCCATTTTCGGCAAATGCTTTTCTTATCATATTCACATCGGCATATATTTGGGCTGTATTATTCTTTTCGTTGCCATATTCATATAGCACCGTAGCATACCGCCTTGCTATGAGTCCACCATCCATTGCTAACAACTATTAGTTGAAATTGCTTTCGTTGAGGTATTTTTCTATTAACTTTTCTTGCTTGCCATCGGCTTGCAAGTTTTCAGCTAAGATGCGACCAGCTATTTCTACTGACAAGCGCGCAACTTGCTGCTTTAATTCGGCTTTGGCTTCTGCTGTCTCTTTTGCTATTTGAGCGCGAGCATCTGCACTTACCTTTTCGGCTGCAGCTATTGCTTGCTGGCGAGCCTCTTCTATAATCGAATCTTTCATCGCACGAGCTTCTTTCAAGATTTTCTCGCGTTCGAGTCGAGATTCGGCTTCCATCTTGCTCTTGGCCTCCTCTATCTTCTTGTACTCCTGTTCGGCTGCTTCGGCTGCCTTGAGGGCGTTCTCTATTTTCTCTTCGCGTTCTTTGATGGCTCCCAACATCGGATTCCATGCAAATTTGCTAAGAACAAATAGCAGCACCAAGAATGTGACGCCAGACCAAATGACTAATCCAGGTTCTGGAGATAAGAGATCCATAAACAGATTTTTTTACGTTTTTTAATTCATCATCGCAACAACGATGGCAAACAGACCAGCTCCTTCGACCATACCTGCAGCTATAAGCATTGCAGACTGTATCTTTCCTGCCATCTCTGGCTGACGTGCCATTGCATCAAGTGCTGATCTTCCTACATTACCAATACCAAGACCGATACCGATAACTATCAAACCCAAACCTACACTAATTAGATTCATAGCTTTAATTTTTTAGTTGGTTAATATTTTCTTTTTATTGATTTAATTGCTTATTCGTGATGGTCTTCTTGATTGACCGCTAACCCTATGTAGAGCGCTGATAACAAGGTGAATATGTATGCTTGTAACGCTCCAAATATAAGCTCAAGGGTGAATATCATAAATGCTAAAAGCACTGAAGGTATTGCCATTACATATGATTGTGCAATGAATATCATTGAAAATATGCTTAGCACCAATATGTGTCCACCAGTAATATTCGCAAATAAGCGGACTAACAATGTAAATGGCTTTGTGAATATGCTTATTATTTCAACAGGTACCAATATCACTTTCATCAGTGCGGGTACTCCTGGTACAGTAAAGTTGTGTTTCCAATAGGCTTTTGTTCCGTTCCAGTTTGTTATCAAGAATGTAAATATTGCCAATGTGGCTGTGAATGATATGTTACCCGATAAGTTCGATGAGACTGGAAAAAATGGAATCAGACCTATTATGTTGTTGAACCAAATAAAGAAGAATAATGTGAGCAGATAGTTGGTGTATTTGCCAGCTTTCTCTTTCCCTATTTGGTCATCGGCTATTTCCTTTACAAAAAGGACAACCATTTCAACGAGTGAATGTCCACCACGTGGAACACTACTTTTTTTGTACGATCGTGCTGTGCCAACAAATACGAGCAATAATATGGCACAACTTAATAGCATTGAAACTACATTGCGTGTTAATGAGAAGTCGAATGGTACATCGTTACTCCCTTTGATGCGTAATTTATCGTGCTCCATGTAGTATACATTGCCATGTTTTTCTACTTCTGCACCGTCTTCAAAACTTGCTGATGTAGTGAATAAGAAATCGCCATTATAATAGGCCATAACAGGGAGATGTAGCTTTACTTCAACCTCTTCACCTTCTGCATTTTTGTATCCAAATACGCTCCATGAGTGCGAATCAGATATATGATGACCGATAAGCTCATTCATATCGATGTCGTTTGAAGCTGCTGATTTTGTGCTATCAGCCACAATATCTTCTTGTGCGTAGGCTGAGATAGAAAACGCACAAAAAGCTACCGACATTAACAATGACAATGCTAACTGTTTCATACAATTTCTAATTGTTATTTTCTCTTAAAACGAGTTAATGCATTTACGGCGAGTATCATTAAAAAGTTGCTACAAAATAGTAGCGCATACAATGCCTTTTTCTGATCTAAAAAAGAGGTTAGTAATAGTAATACTACTATTATTAAGACGAACCGGAACATCTCAACTGCTAAATCATAGATTAGTGTTCCGGTCCATCGTTTGGGCCATCTGATGCGTAGTAGCTCATTTTTTAATATTTCGAGCGTTAGTGGAGCTATACCCACCATTACCATGCGCCATATTTCAATATCGCTGTTTACTGCATATACTATAATCCATTCTGCTATTAGCAGCAATATTGTTATTCCAAAAAGTGTCAATCGGATTTACTTCTTGACTTGTTCTGTAGTGGCAGTAAATGCAGGGCGCGATTTGTCGGCCATATTGCATGTGCCGTTGAATGTTGCACCTGGTTCTATGCTTAGCTTAGCAATAGTCATTTCACCTTTGAACACAGCAGTGCTCTTGAGTGATAAAAGTTCGCTAACTTCAACTTTGCCTTCGAACGAACCTGATATCTCTGCGTTAGCGCATTTGATAGTGCCTTTGATGTTCCCACCTTGACCAAGAACGAGTTTCCCTTTTGATACTATATTTCCTTCTATTACTCCGTCAACTCGTAAGTCACCGTTTGTATCGATGTCGCCTACTATTTTTGTTCCTGCGCCTATAATGTTCGGCAATTTGCTTTCTACTTCAAATGGTTTTGACATTTTTTATCTGTTTTTTTAGATTTACGTTTTAATTCACGATTACAAATATAAGAAAAAGCCCCAAAAATATGCAATCAAACTTGTCTAATTATTTGTTCGAATTCGCCTTTTTGAACGATTAGTGGCACTTCGACGAGTTCGCGTGCTGACTGCGTGCGGAATTCGATATTGTTTATTGTATGTTGTTGAGTCTCTATCCAATCTTTTTTCTTGAACCTATGTCCAGAATCGGCAGCACACACTTGCATATTTTGCAATTGTTTGACTAAGTCTTTGCGGCAATAGGTCATATAATATGAATCGTATATAATCTCTTCGATAACGCCTTCAGGGGTTTTTAATATATTGGGGCGGTTGAGTATTTTTATTAATTCGTTAATATCAGTATCGTCGAAGTGAGCCTTGCTTAGTCGTTTCATTAGGTTATTGGTGTTTAGTCTGAACGCTTTGGGGCATTCGTCTTGCGCAAAAAGATGTAGCATGGCTAACTTGACAAACATAGTCTCTTTTACCGATAAACTTTCGGCATAACTAAGCATTTCGCATTGCATCATAAGTGTTTCGAAGCGCAGTGCGTAAGCTTCGTCTAACGATTCTTTTAGTTGTAGCTGAAAGTTATATAGTACGTCATCAACTTTCATTGCTTGGATGCGCGTTATTAGGGCTTTGTTTGGACGACATTTGGAACCTCCATCGGCAAATTCTGGTTTTAGTCCTTTGACGAAATACATATCTATCTCGCCTTTGTACTTTACTGGCATTTTGCCTCTATATTGGCATTCGAAATAGTCAGCTATTTTTATATAGGTATCGCCACTTATATTTACTTCGCCTGGTACACCAGATGACTCCATGCGTGAAGCGGTGTTGACAGAATCGCCCCAGATGTCAAAAGCTTTTTTCTTGTTACCAAGTACAGCCGAAACGAGTGGACCTGTGTGAATGCCTACGCGCATGTTCCAAAATGCACCTTTCATTTGGCGTTCTTTTACATAGTCAATCATGCCTAGTCCTACTAGTGTTACTTCAATAGGGTTGGCACTATCGAACTCTGGTACACCACCAGCGCACATATATGCGTCGCCTATTGTTTTTATCTTCTCAACATCGTAGCGTTCGACAAGTTCATCGAAGTAGATGAAATATTTATCTAGTTCATCGACGAGTTGTTCGGGATTCATGTGTTCTGATATTTTTGTAAAGCCTTGTATATCAGAGAATAGAACGGTGGCACTGTCGTATTTTTTTGTTTTTCTGAGTTCTTGTTTTTCGGCTTCTAACTGTTCAAATTCCAATTTTCGCCGTATTTGATAGACTATATTTGCTATTATGGCAGCTGATAACAACGTAATACCTATCCACCATAACCAATTGTTTGGTTCGGAAAATTCAACAATAATATTCTTTTGTTTTCCGTTGGCTGATAAAATAGATACTTTAAAATGTCCCTCGTTGGGCAATTCAATGGTACATGCTGCTACATCAACAATATGTTCGGCTGTAATATGTTCGTTATTGTCAGTAACACAACAAACATCCCATGGTCCTATAAAATCATCATCATTGTTCCAAACCAAAGATAGGTGTTCGGAAGGGGTTAGAATGGAGTTGTCAACTTGTTTTAATTCACCATTTTCATTGAAAAAGTATATTTTTTGTCCTTTAACATCTATAAAAAACGCAGCTAAAAAAGCGCATAATACACTAATTATAAGCTTATTATACATAAACGGCTCTATTTTTCCACTTGAATTACAACGCAATATACTTTTTTTTTTACAAATATTCTACTAATTTTAACGATTGATTATACACCTACTAACCTATGAGTAACTATAGTGATTCTATTATTGTTCCGTATGACTTTACGGAAAAAGCCGATTATGCAGTGAAACATGCTGCCATAATGGCTAAAAACATGAATGCGGAAATCATTCTTCTGCATATTGTGAAAAAGGAGTCTGAAGCTCAAGAGGCTCAAGACAAACTGAACGACATTGCAGCAAAGTTTACATCTGAACTCAATGTCAACGTGCGTCAGATTACACGCGAAGGTACTATATTTAAGACGATAAACGAAGTTGTTGACGAACTGAAGAGTGTTTGTGTTGTAATGGGTACACACGGCATGAAGGGTATGCAGAGACTTACTGGTAGTTGGGCTCTGAAGGTAATTGTGGGCTGCCACGTACCTTACCTTATTGTTCAGAAAGAACCTTGTTACAATGAAACATCGAACATTCTCTTCCCTGTTGATTACAAACTCGAAACCAAAGAGAAACTTAAATGGGTGAGCATGCTAAGTTATCTGTCGAAGATAAAAGTAAGTTTGCTCGGTCAACAAGGCAATGGTCCGATGTACGATAACCCAACGAAGGCCAACATGAGTTTCTGCAAGAAGTATTTGGCAGAGCGAGGTATCGATTTCGATACTGTATGGCTCGATCAAAAGGGGTCGTTCTCTGAATTGTCGCTTAAATATGCACAAGACAATAAGTGCGATGTGATAATGATAACTACCACTCGCGATATTGCATTCCACGACTACATATTGGGCGCATACGAGCAAACTATCATTGCTAACGAAGGCGCAATTCCTGTTTTTGTGGTTAATCCACGTAGTGAGGTGAAACTTGCTTATCAAAACTTCTAAGCACAAAGAATTAAATCTATCAAACAAAATAAGCGAGGCTGCAGCAAAAGCACCTCGCTTTTTTTATAGGTTAACACAAAAAGAAAAAACGTATCTTTGCAATACCTATATATATTATAAGTAATGACAACAAACCTCATTTTTGCATCGCACAATAAGAATAAAGCAGCAGAGATAAATGCTCTGACCGAACCACAGATACACGTTTCGATACTTGACGAGTTGGGTATAGTTGATGAAATACCTGAAACATCTAATACACTTGATGGAAATGCACTCATAAAAGCACGTTTCGCTCACGAAAAAACAGGTATGCCTTGCTTTGCTGACGATACGGGATTGGAAGTTGAAGCACTTAATGGTGAACCTGGTGTATATTCGGCTCGCTATGCGGGTGAAGATTGCAATGCGGAGAATAATATGACTAAATTACTCCAGAAGTTGGGGGGCAATAGCAATAGAGCGGCTCGGTTCAGAACAGTGATAGCTTACATAGACAGTGCGGGTGAAGAACATATGTTTGAAGGTATTGTGAATGGTGTTATTGCTTATACTAAGGCTGGAGATAATGGCTTTGGTTATGACCCTATATTCATTCCTATCGATGCAGAGGCTAATCCGACCCAAACACTAACATTTGCTCAGATGGACTTGACTACTAAAAATAGGATAAGTCATCGAGCGCGTGCTATTGGCAATTTTGTCAGTTTTCTGAAAAAACAGAAATAATATCGATGAGAAGACTACTATATAGCATAGCCACAATGGTTATTATATGTTGCCCGTTGCTAACATTTGCGCAATGGACAAGTCATATTTCGTTGCACTCATGTACCTATTCGGCAATAGCTTCTGATGGTGAATTGGCAGGTAATAGTGCTGGTTTTTTGATGCATTATAACGATGGCTCACTTGTTAAATTCTGCAAGAGTAACTATTTGAGTGATACGGATATTAGTGCGCTCTCTGTTGATGGTGATATGGCATATGTGGGATATTCAAATGGTAATATTGACATTATTAATCTGACCGATTTAACAACAATAAATATACCTGAACTTAAAAACTTTGTTTCTATTGAAGATAGATGTATAAACCATATTTGTAAATATGCTCAAATGCTCTATTGTTCAACTAATTGTGGAATAGTAGTAGTTAATTTGAACAAGAATGAGATATTGTCGCGTTATCCAATAGATAACAATAAACAGCCAATAGTTAATGCTACTGCTATTGTTGGCGATAAGATATACGCAGCCACTTCTGTAGGTCTGTTTTGTGCTAATTTGAAGAGTAATATACTTGAAAATTCTAATGAATGGACGCTTTGTGATACAGTGTCAAGTAATTTCTGTGCTGTAGCTTCATTTGCCAATCGAATTGTTGCAGCACAAGGTTCAATAGGACAGACAAATCAAATATATACAGTTGATGGTTTGCATCTAACTGAATTAGCGCAAGTTGAATCGTTTAGAAATTTTTCGACAATAGAGTCGGAGTTGTTAATTGTTAGCACTTATAAACTCAGTTTCTACGATACAAATATGACACAAACATCCACAATGTTGTCAACATTTAACACAACGAGTGGTAAATTGTCGATCGCAATGTATGATGCACATTTATCTACAAAAGGGAAATTGGCAATAGCTGAAGCATCGCACGGACTTGTGGTGAGCTTGCGCGATGGTAATGCAACAACATATTGTCTAAATGGTCCGTATGGTAACAACTCTTTCGCTTTATTGGCAACCCATAAAGGAGTTTTGTGTTCAGCAGGTGGTCTGAGTACTGCCAACAATAATCTTAATCGCAATATTTTGGTAAACTATTATAGTGGCAAACAATGGTCGTATACTATGGCAGGACAACGCGATGCACTCCTGATGGCAAGTGACCCTAATAATGAAGATTCTATATATCTATCGACATGGGGCAATGGTATTTTTAAGATAGAGAATGGCGTTCTTAGCACACATTATACAACTGCGAATTCTGCACTTATTGATATTTTTGGTGGTAATGATTATACCCGTACATATGGAATAGCCTACAATGCAAATTCAACACTGTTCGTGACGCAATCTGAAGTTAGTCAGGGACTTGCCATTAAATCGCCTGATGGCGAATGGGGTACATTATCGTATCCTATGATTGACAATTTGCATAGTGCTAAGCAGATATTGTTTACATCGAATGGCAATGGATGGATTATAATTCCACGAGGTAAATATTTAGGTTTGTTCGTATTTAATACTAATGGTACCGATTTTGACTATAGCGATGATGTTTATCGAGGTGTAGCTACGTTTGACGATGAACGAGACTGCGGGCAGTTGCAACTGTGGGATAGCGATGGCGAAGTAATAACCAATACAGTGTCAGCTATTGTTGAAGACGCCGACAATGTTTTGTGGTTTGCTACCGATGTTGGCGTGCTTACGTTTGATAACGACAAAAATATATTTACTACACCACGTCCATCCTTTGGGCATATTAAAGTGCCACGCAACGATGGTAGTAACCTTGCCGATTACTTGCTCGATGGCATAAAAGTGTTGTCGATAGCTGTTGATGGGGCAAATCGTAAATGGCTTGGAACATTGAATGATGGCGTTTATTTGGTTAGTGCCGACGGAACAGAAACAATACATCATTTTACTGATAGCAATAGTCCATTGCCAACCAACGAAGTTATATCGATAGCAATAGATCCTATTAGTGGCGAAGTGTTTTTTGCAACGTCACAAGGATTGGTTTCTTATCAGGGTGATGCTTCAGAAGCTGCCGAGAAACTATCTGATATTAAGGTTTATCCCAATCCAGTGCGGCCAAATTATAAAGGCGAGGTACGTATGACTGGTTTTAGTCATAATGCGTTGATAAAAATAACTGATGTTAATGGTCGCCTCGTGTATGCCACACAATCGGCAGGTGGAATGGCGACGTGGAATTGTGTAGGCATCGATGGAAGTAGAGTAGCAAGCGGTGTTTACATAGTGTGGGCTAATAATACCGATGGTACAGAAAAAGCAGTGTCGAAAATATTAGTTATTAGGTAAGAAACTGGTTACGAAATAATATCTTTGCAGAACGATTATTCTTTTCTTCAACACTCATCGAATATGGACTTTAGCGCACGATTACCTAACTACCTCTTTACCAAGAAAAATACGATAAAACTGATAGTATTTACTGCGCTCTTCTCGCTCACATTCATCAACATATACCAACCATATAATTCGACGGGTTGGCTCAAAGATATGAGCGATATAAAATATTTTGTTTTGTCGAGCGTATTGGTACTTCTTGGAATGGCCGTTGTTGCTATCAGTCGTGTTATTCTTTATCGTCACTATGGATCAAAAAAAAGGAGACTGAAATTGTGGCAATATTTGCTATGGATAGCAGCCGAAATAATATCGATGGCTTTGGTTTTTACTCTGTTTGAGACATTTATAATGGACGATGAACGCGATTTTTTGCGCATGGCTCGCATATCGTTGTGGAATACATCGTTTGTTTTGTTATTGCCATATAGCGTATTGTGGCTCTACTT
>JBGUYH010000058.1:0-8023 GCA_045118595.1 Bacteroidales bacterium
TTTTTTAATTCAGCGCTTTGGAAGGGTAAGTCCCATGCTGTCATGTGCCAACGTATTGCCATTATCTCATCGTCGGTAAGGTCGAAACCGCAGCGAAGTATTACAATAACTGATTTTTCGCCATGTCCAAGTGGAAAGTTTCCATAATCGACGTCGTATCCAGATATATCTTCAAGTACTCCAAAAGCGTTCTTTTGTTTTTTTACTGTGGGTTTATATATATCAGCTTTGCATACATCATGCAATAGGCTTGCTATTATTACGCTATCTTTTCTCAGATAAGTCTCCATTTCGGGTTTCATTGCAATCATCTGTTCACGCAGCATAAGTGCTATATGGCACACATTGACAGAGTGTTCGCATAATCCGCCATCATAGTTGAGATGAAAACGTGTTGATGCAGGTGCATCAAAAAAGCCTAGTTTTTCAATGTCTTCTATTACATAGTCAATATCTTCACGTTCAGTTGAACGAAGAAGTTGTTTGAATTCTTCAGTAAAATTTTTTTCAGTTAGTTCCATTTTTGTTTTTTTAATAGCAATCCCATGTATACATGACATTTGAAAAGTCGAGCTTTTCGAGTTTTTCTGGTTCGATGAAGAAATTACCAACACCATCGTCACCCCACATTATGTTTGAGTTACTTCGGCTTGTATTGAGTGATTCTATCTGTAGCAAGCAAATGGTGTGATTTTTATATTCATCTTGGTAGCGTGGGTCATCTTGTGAAAAATCGGCGAATCCACCAATCTTGGTGTCATGATTGCTGAATATTTCATAAATGGCATTGTGTTGATCTTCATCGAGTTCGTATAGACCTTTCAGCTTTAGATTGTATGTCTCTTGCAGAGCGTAGAGCATTGCTTTTTCAAAACGTGCATCGCTAACGAGAGCGTCTTCAAGATGTGTTTTTTGCGGGATGAGTAAAAACTGGTTGCTAATGGGAAATGACAAATTATCATTGTTGAATGTTGGTATGTCATTAGGGCTCATTAGTGTTTCTTCATCGTATGTAACATCAGGGTAATATATTACTCGGAAACCATCGGTATTGCACATATTTGAGAAATCGCATCCGTACACATTTTCTTTATTTTCGTTGGCGCAGAAAAATTGTAAAATACCTTTTGACGGAAATTTGTCGATATGTGGCAATTTGTCGAAATTGAGTTGCGCCAATAGTTGCAAGGGCATATTGGCATATAGACCACGTCCTATTGGATATTCGACATTCTTTGGTATATATGGTATGCCACCTACTTTAGAGTCGAAAACTGATGCATTCTCTGTTTCTTGTAGGGTGAATGTCAAGCAAGGTTCAGGAGGCAACTGTTGTGCTATGATTTTTCGTAGATGATGTTGCTTCGCACTGATGTTGACCGACCATGGTAGTAGACCTTTCAGAAAGTTAATAATATCTGACATACCTATTGGAATTTGTGAAGTTCGAATTGTATTAATTGATTACTTGCATAGTCTGAAGTGGTTTCAGTGGCTCTATGTTTTGCCTTTCTGGTTGTGTTGTTTGTGTGTTAGTTGTTCGTGGAGCTATAGGGCGTTTTACTATTGGTTCGTTGAGACCACGACGTTCAATAAGTGGTTGCGATGATGGTTGTTGACCACGGAAACGAACATATTGCTTCATTGTTTCATCGGCTCCTATTTCACTCAAACAATATTTTCTAAATTTTTGCGCCAATGTTTGATCATAGATATTACCACACTCTTTGAATGCGTTGAATGCATCGGCATCGAGCAGTTCAGCCCACATATATACGTAGTAACCTGCATCGTAGCCACCACTAAAACTATGTGCTAAATATGTAGAATGATAGCGTGGGCCAATTTCTGGCATTAATCCAATAGATGTGAGCACTTCTTTTTCAAATGCTTGTGCATCAGTTACAGGTTTATCGGCTGTTATGTTGTGCCATTTAAGATCGAGTAGTGCAGTGGCTATATATTCCACAGTGGCAAAACCTTGATTCCAGGTAGAGGCTCGTTTTATCTTTTCGATAAGTTCATCGGGGATTATTTCGCCAGTTTGATAGTGACGAGCAAATGTTTTTAGCACTTCTGGTTCTGATGCCCAATTTTCCATTATTTGTGATGGCATTTCAACATAGTCGTTGGGTACTGTGCCACATGTTGCAACATATTGTCCGGTTGAGAATAATCCATGTAGTGCATGTCCAAATTCATGGAACATTGTTTGTACTTCGTCGAATGTGAGCAGCGCAGGTGTTGTAGCAGTGGGCATTGTAAAATTGTATACAACCGATATTTGTGCAGTGTTGCGTGTTCCGTCGAAGTTGTCGAGTGCTTGTCCAAACGATGTACACCAAGCTCCACCAGATTTGCTTGCTCGTGGGTGGAAGTCGAAATAAATGAGACCTACGTATGTTCCATCTTTTTCAAATGCTTCGTAAACTACATTGTCGTTAGCATTGTATAGTGGTAAGTTATCTGCTTTTTTGAATGATAGTCCGTAGAGTTTTTCGGCAACACTGAACATACCTTTCATTACATTGTCGAGTACAAAATATTGTGAGATTTCTTTCTCTTCGATGTTATATTTGCTTTTACGAACTTTTTCTGACCAATATGCCCAGTCGCAAGCTTCAATATTTGTTGTTTTATTGTATTTGTAGGCGAATTGCTTCATTTCGTTGAGTTCGCTATGGGCTTTGCGTAGTGCAGCAGTCCACATATCGTTCATAAATGAATCAACTTTTTCAGGTGTTTGTGCCATATTTTGCTCAATAACATATTGAGCATGAGTTTTGTATCCTAACAAATTTGCCCTTTTTGCTCGCAGATTGGCTATTTTAAGCAAATTTTCGTTGTTATCGGCCGAGTTTGCATTGTTGCCTCGGTGAGTATATGCTTCGTATATTTGCTTGCGAAGTTCATGATTATCACAATATTGTAAGAATGGCATTATACTGGCATTGTGAAGTGTGAACATCCACTTGCCGCTTAATCCTGCATTATTAGCACGTTGTGCCGCTGCTTCGATTATACTTTCGGGCAGTCCACTGAGGTCTGCTGCACTATCGATAACGAGTTTGTAGCTATTTGTTTCGCTGAGTATGTTATCGCCAAAGTTAAATGAAAGTAGGGCTATTTGTTTGTTGTATTCGCGTAGTGTAGCTTGGTCTTTTTCTGCTAAAAGTGCACCATTTCTGACAAATTCTTTGTAGTATTTTTCTATTACGCGTTGTTTTATGCTATCAAGATTGTTTTTATTGTCGTATACATGTTTGATGCGTTCAAATAGTTTTTTGTTCATGTACACATCGTCGTTAGCATCTGATAACATTGGCAATATTTCGTTAGCCAAAACAGCCATAGTGTCGCAATTTTCAGTCTCTTTTAGGTTAAAGAATATATTTTCCAAAACGTTCAGACGGATGTTGCGGCGGTCGAAGGGTATGATTGTGTTTTCAAATGTTGCCTCATTGCGATTGTTGCTTATGAGTTCTACAGTTTGTTTCACTGTGTGCAACTCTTTTTCAAATGCTGGTATGTAGTCGCGATAGCGTATTTGTTCAAATGGGGGAAGATTATGCGGTGTATCAAAGGTTGTATCTAAGAGTCGGTTTTCACTGCTGTCTCCACACGATGTCAACATTGTTGTAGCTGTCATAGCTGCTGCTAATATTTTTATTTTATTCATTATGTTATTCTGTTTTTTCTTTTGGACAAAGATAAAAAATTAATGACTAATGACGAAACTAAGTCATGTTCAGTCATTGTTGATTAGGGCATTTATATTGTTGTTTTTTTGTCAAAATAGCAAGTAATCCGAATATGCCAACGAGATATGGGTAATATAAGCTACTCATTATTTCTATGGGCGAAATGGCAGCCAAACTAGATGCCATAAGCATTTGTGCTCCATAGGGTATAATGCCTTGTACAAAGCATGAAAATGTATCTAATATTGATGCAATACGCCGATTGTCGAGGTTGAATTTCTCTGATATATCTTTGGCAATAGGTGCAGCGGTGATAATGGCAATAGTGTTGTTGGCAGTGCACAAATTACAAAGTGAAACCAATCCAGCAATCACTAATTCTGCACTTTTGTACCCTGTCATTCGTTTATCGAACAAACTGATTATGTATCCTATTCCGCCACCTATTCTTATCATTTGCAACATTCCACCTGCCAATAATGTAACGATGATAAGCTCGCTCATGCCGTTTATTCCATTGCCCATAGCGTCTAAGAACTGCCATATATCAACAGAGTGTGTCAACATACCAACAATGCCCGACAAAATAATACCAGACAATAATACAATGGTTACGTTGAGTCCAATTAGTGATAGAATTATAACGGCTAAGTAAGGTATAACTTTTACCACTTCTATGTCGGTTGATGCATTATTTACTGTGCTTGATGATACACCCATTATGGTGTATATTATTGCAACTGATATTGCAGCTGGCATTACAATTAGTATGTTGGCCTTGAATTTGTCACTCATTTTGCAGCCAAGTAGTTGGGTTGCTGCTATTGTAGTGTCTGATATGAACGATAAATTGTCGCCAAAGAACGCTCCACCAATGACAATGGCTGTAACAAACGCAACTGATGTGTCGGTGTGGGTAGCTAAACCAGCTGCAATAGGAACAAGAGCTACAATGGTACCAACCGAAGTACCTATCGACACCGAGATGAAACACGATGCAAGGAATAAGCCTGTCCAGAGTAAACTTTGAGGTAGTATGCGCAGTGTGAGTGCAACAGTTGCATCGATAGAACCTATGGCATGTGCCGATTGCGAAAATGCTCCTGCTAGAATGAATATCCATATCATCAGCATAATGTTTTTATCTGATGCACCTTGCGAGAATTTGTATATTCGTTCAGAAAGAGTACCTTTTGCAATAGCTATTGATGTTATGGCCGAAAAAAGAAATGCAATGGTTATAGGTATCTTGTAAAAATCGCCAAGTATGATTGAACCTCCTAAGTATATTATCAGAAATGCTATGAGTGGAAGCAATGAGATTAATCCTTTTGTGTGTCTATTCATATATTACTTTTTTACAGTGAATTATGATTTTCTGTCCATTGAATGTGGTTGTTCCAAAAATAAAATCGTCGCCACCGTCAGTGATTTTTAATTTCTTGCGTATTTCATCGGGGCGGAGTGGAAAATTACGTGTGGCAATGTTAGCTTTGCGAACTTGGCTCAGAGTTATGGGTAGTGCATTGCGGTTAAGGGCACCTACTGATAGTACCCTGAATGTGCGTCCCATAAAGTCTTTTACAAGTTTATTGCTTGTGTACAAATGACTGCTAGGGTGTAGTTTTTCAATATCGTAGTGCTGAGCTGTTATTTTAAATGCTCCAGCTTTGAGTAAAGAACTACTAGGTTCGTACAGATATTGTCCAATCTCTGTTGCTATTGTGCACTGAGCATTTTGTTCATCTGCTAGTGTAAAATGTAATATTTGTTCGTTAGTTACAGCATATAGCATGGGCTGAGCATTCATTTTGCGTTGCATTACAAGTAGTAACTCTTTACACTCATTATTTACCGATACAATATGCACTTCGGTAACATGTTGCAAACTATCTAATGCAGCTGATATGTCGAGCATTGGTGATAGTTTGGCTATTACGAAGTCTGCTTTTTCAACAAGTTGTTTTTCAAGTAGTGTTAAGTCGGGGGTGCAGTCTGGTAGGCGCACAGTCTTTCCTCCGCTTTCGTTTCGTCGTGCAGGGTCGATATATATGCATCCTACATTGTTACTCATATTGTTCAGATAGTGCACACCATCAGAGCAGTGTATTATGCAGTTTTGTCTGTGCAGTGATACAAAATTATGTGCAACTATGTTGGCAAGTTCTTGATTTTGCTCTATATATGTAGCTGTTTGAAACAGTTCTGACATAAAATAGAAATCGACACCGAAGCCGCCAGTGAGGTCAACTAACGATGTCGAATTATATTGTTCTGATAGCCTCTGAGCAACCTTCGCCTTGTATTTTGCTGTAATTTCTGACGAGCATTGCTCTACCGATAAATGAATGGGGTAGAGTATGTCTGAATTAGACCATGATGGCACTTTTTTTTGCAATATTTGCTTACCAGCTATTTGTTGTAAAACATATTGTGGTCTTACATCATCGGTGTGGTGCAATTTTAACGCTAATTTTTTTACATCAGCATTGGCATATTGCAATATTAGTTTTTTCTCTGCAGAAGTTGGCAAAATGTCGGTAGACATTGGCTTTATATTAAGAAACGTTTGGTTACTCCGCCATATTCTTCAATGCGACGATCGCGGAAGAATGGCCATATACGTCGTACATCTTCTGAGTGTTCGAGATCAATGTCGACAACTGCGTTTTCTTCTCTGTCAGTGCGTGCTCTAAATATGAGTTCGCCTTGTGGTCCAGCAACGAAACTATTACCCCAAAATGTTATGCCACCTGTAGCTCCTGATGGGTCGGGTTCGTATCCTACTCGGTTTACTGCTATCACATATATTCCATTGGCTACAGCATGACCACGTTGTACAGTTTCCCATGCATTGCGTTGGCGTTCTTTTTCTTCTGGAGTATCGGTCGATTCCCAACCTATAGCGGTAGGGTAGATTAGTACCTCGGCTCCTTTCATTGCCATGAGTCGAGCACCTTCAGGATACCATTGATCCCAACATACCATAACACCTAATCGACCAACTTTTGTGTCGATTGGTTCGAATCCTAAATCGCCAGGTGTGAAATAGAATTTTTCGTAGTAGGCAGGGTCATCAGGAATATGCATTTTTCGATATTTACCAGCTATTTTCCCATCGGCATCGAAAACAACTGCTGTGTTGTGGTAAACACCAGCAGCCCGACGTTCGAAGAGTGATGTAACGAGGACTATACCATATTCACGAGCTATTGCAGAATAGAATTGTGTTGATGGTCCTGGAATAGGTTCTGCCAAGGCAAACATATCAGTGTCTTCTGTTTGACAGAAATATGGTGTATTATGAAGTTCTTGCAATACAACAAGGTTGGCTCCATGCTGAGCACATGAGGCTATATTTTGACGTAGCTTGAGTACATTGTCTTCAACGGGTAGTATGACACTTTGTTGTACTATTCCTATTTTTATATTTTTTGCCATTGTCGTCCTTTTTTTATTTTCCTTTTATTTCTGGATATTGCATTGTTACACAATGTAATGAACCGTGTTGTCTGATTAGTACCGAACAATCGATGCCTATAATTTCTCTGTCGGGGAAGGTTGTACGAAATACATTCAGTGCCTCTTCGTCGGTTGTTGCATTGTATGTTGGCACCAATATAGCTCCGTTGATAAATAGAAAATTTGCATATGTTGCAGGTAATCGGTGACCATCAGCAGCATCAAATTGTGGTGTACACATTGGCAGTGGCACAAGGTTATATGGCTTGTTTGTGTCAGATGTGCGGAATTGTTGTAAGTCGTGCTCCATTAGCATAAGTATCTGATAGTGCTCATCGGTAGTGTCAGTACATTTAACGTACAAAATAGTATTGTTAGGTGCAAAGCGAGCCAAAGTGTCGATGTGACTATCGGTGTCGTCACCTGCCAAATAACCATGGTCGAGCCATAAGATGCGTTTAGCACCAAAGGCACTTTTGAGCATATCTTCTATCTCAGGTCTAAATTGTGCTCCGTTGCGGTTGGGCGAGAGCAGACATTCGCTTGTTGTTAGGATTGTTCCTTGTCCATCACTTTCAATGCTACCGCCTTCAAGTACTGTCGATAGGTGGTTTTCATATTGTGCATTGAGCTTTATTGCTTTGTTTGCTGCAAAAATGCGACGATTTATTAAGTTGTCATAGTTTGAGGCGAATTTGAGTCCCCATCCGTTAAATTGGAAATCGAGTAGAATAGTTTTTCCATTTTCAACAACAGTAATAAAACCATGGTCGCGAGCCCATGTATCGTTGATGATAGTTTCAATTATTGTGACCTTATTTTTATCTATGTCGGCAATGTATGGTGCTACTTCTTCGGCA
>JBGUYH010000059.1:0-5325 GCA_045118595.1 Bacteroidales bacterium
AACATCAACTATCCATCGGTGATGATAACAACAGGCGACCATGATGACCGTGTAGTTCCAGCTCACTCATTCAAATACGCCGCTACACTACAAAATACATATAAAGGCAATCGCCCAATGCTTATTCGCATTGAAAGTCAAGCAGGTCATGGTGCAGGTAAACCTACCTCAAAAATCATCAATGAATGGGCCGATATGTATGCTTTTGCATTTTACGAATTGGAATGTTACTGATAACAATTGACAAATATCGAAACTATACAATTATCAACTGCCATCCGACAAAGTTTTAAAAAAAATTTGTACGTTAGAGGATAAATTATAACTTTGCGAGACGTATTGCGAGACTAAGTGTGAGCATCGCACGATAAAACTTGCAACATAACTGAAAATAAAAACTTTAAAATTTATAATTAAACTATGAAACAGACAAGATTCCATCTCATTGGTTCTCTTGCATTGGCTGCAATTGTAGCAAGCTGCGGTAGCTTGGACAAGATGAAGGAAGCAGCTAAGCAGATTAGCTACAAGGTGACTCCTGAAGTTCTTGAAACACATGCAGGCAAAGTGCCTATGGCATTCAAAGCTTCCGTTCCTGCTAAGATGTGGGACAAAAAAGTTGTAGCTGAAATCACCCCTGTACTGACATACGATGGTGGCGAAACAGTTTACCCTTCTATCACTGTTAATGGTGAAAGCGTAGCAGACAACACCAACCAGACTATATCTTACACCAATGGTGGTCAAATCGATTACAAGCAACAGTCGATTGATTTCAACGACAAAATGCGTGTAAGCGACCTTATCGTTCGTATTAAATTCACTCGTGGCGAAGAGAGCTTTGAAGTTACTTCAAAAGAACTCGAAATGCCAGCTATTGCTAAAGGTGTAATCGCTACTTCAACTCTTCTCGGTGACGAGGCTGGTGTTCCTGCACTCGGCAAAGACGCATTCCAACGTGTAATGACTGATGCTAAAGTTGCAGAACTCGTTTACCTCATCAACAAAGCAGACATCCGTAGCGGTGAACTCAAGAAAGATGATGTTAAGGCTATCAACGACTACATCAAGTCAGTTAAAGAAGCTGAAAACATGAACCTCAAAGACGTTGTTGTTGCAGCTTACGCTTCACCAGATGGTGCAACTGACCTCAACACCAACCTCGCTTCTAAGCGTGAGGCATCGGCAAAAGATTATATCACTAAGCAACTTAATAAAGCTAAGGCTGAAGCTAACGTAGTTACTAAGAGCACTCCAGAAGACTGGGATGGCTTCAAGGCAGCTATGGAAAAGAGCGACATCCAAGACAAGGATCTTATCCTTCGCGTTCTCTCTATGTATGACGATCCAGACGTTCGTGAGAAAGAAATCAAGAACCTCTCAGCTGCATACAAAGTAATTGCAGAAGAAATACTTCCTCCTCTCCGTCGTTCATCAATCTCAGTTAACGCAGAACTCGTTGGCAAGAGCGATGACCAACTCAAAGAACTTGCACTCAACAACCCTGATTCACTCAATGTAGAAGAACTTCTCTATGCTGCTACTCTCGTTGATGCTGCTGATGCTGCTAAAGTTTACGAGTCGGCTGCTAAAATCTACGCTAACGATTGGCGTACAGCAAACAACTATGGTATCGTTCTTTACAAGAAAGGCGACGTAGCTGGTGCTAAAGCACAATTCCAAGCTGCTGAGAAAGTTCAAGCTACTCCTGAAGTAGAAAACAACCTCGGTGTTGTTGCTATCGCAGAGAAAGACTTCGCTGCAGCTAAAGAATACTTCGGCAAAGCTGCTGGTGTTGGTTCTGAACTTGACGACAACCTCGGCATCATTGCACTTCTCGAAGGCGACTACGCTAAAGCAGAAGAGTACTTTGGTGCTTCTACTTCACTCAACGCAGCTCTTTGCAAGATCTTGGTTGAGAAGTACGATGCAGCTCTTGGTTTGCTCAACGCTAACAACCAGGAAGTTGGTTTGAAGTATTACCTCAAGGCTATCTGTGGTGCTCGTAAGGGCGAAGCTGATCTCATCTTCGAAAACCTCCGCAAAGCAGTTAACCTCGACTCTAAATGGAAAGAGTATGCTAAGACTGATATGGAATTCTACAAGTATCTCTCTAACGCAACTTTCACTGCAATACTTGACTAATCAAGAATAACTCAGAAGAGTGCCAATACCGCAAGCACTCAAGAGTAAAATAAAATAGATGCTCTCCTTCATATAAGGAGAGCATCTATTTTTTGTTCCATATACAAAACTCATATAGCATGTATATGAGCATAATTTGTAGATAATAATATAGCCAAAGACACACTCTATAAGATCTGAAAGAGATATATTATTGGATTAAGATTAGATTAGCCGATCTGATATAATAGACACATATTTGGGCTATTATTTCCCCTTAAATCATGAAACAACTATTGTCATCCCCTTTTCAAAAAATAAATGGGAGAATTTTGACATTCTCCCATTATTCACATATGTAACAAGAAATTATCTACCTACACAAGAAATAGCCTACATGCAAATTATTTTATTACAGTAAACTGCCATTGCCATGTTGTTTGATTGCCACATTCATCATCAACAATAGCAACAAGAGTATGTTCGCCATAGGCAAGGTTGAGCGAACCAACTTTAGCTATCAAACGAGTGTTTTTATAATCGTATTCAAAACATTTCCATTCGCCATCAATACTAACATTATAACGCTTAATACCGCTCAAATCATCAGATATGCCTATCATTATGCTGTTAGATGATTTCAAATTTGTACGACTATTTTTGCTGACAACTTTAGGAGCTATAGTATCTGTGGCTAAAGTAAATGAGCCTAATGTTTGCGGATGAGCACTTATTATATTGCCATCTATTTTCGAAGCTAAATATGTCAGTTTACTTTTATCATCAATCTGAGCTATAAAGAGACGCGTTCCAAGTGATTTAAATTTGTTTGGCAATGGCATACTAATAGTCATTGGTTTGTGAAGTGGCACTTGGTCGGTACCAATGCGAAATATATAATCATCGTTAGAAATATCAGTAAACACAATATCGGCGTATGTATTGCAATACAGGGCATTGTGAGGTATGAGCACCGATACTCCAAGCGTGTCAAGTGTCCATGTACGAGCATAATCGATGAAGTAACCTATATGTTTACGAATACGAGCCTTATCTGACTTATGACCACGTAATGAAAAATTTACCACTCTTTTATTCCCATTAAAATCGGTCAACTCATATCGCATATAATGTACTTCACCATCAGAAACACTAAGTTCGTCGGCAGTTCGATAAATAGGTAAATGATTGTTGGGTTCAACAAAACTCTTTTGTACAAATCGCTTATTAGCGGCACGTTCTGCATAATCGATATGACTATTAATATATCGAGTATCGTCGAACGAAATGCGATTGAGAACAGAATTAAAAACCAATTTATTACCATCGAATAGCTTTATTTCAACGACTCCACACGGACGTTGTCCTGCAATAAAATAATCTACCGCATGCACTCCCAAACCTATCTGACCATATACATCAATTGTTTTTCCCTCTATCTCTGCCAATGAGAAATAGCGATTTTTGCAACTTCCACTCACTTGAGCATCATCAGCAAGCGCATATAATTTAATTCCATATACGGTTGGTGCTTGTGTATCAGGTATAGGTACAAGGTAAGCCAATGGATTGAGAGCTTCTTCAGTTTGTGTATCGCGAACTTCAAAATGCAAATGTGGGCCACCCGAGCCACCCGTATTGCCTGAAAATGCAACCACATCACCACGTTTTATTGGAATCTGATTAGGATGCAAATTAATATCTATCTCAAACGATTTTCGTTTATATTGCTCAGCCGAAGCAACCTTTGCTATGGCATCGGCATAGGCCGACAAGTGAGCATAAACTGTTGTGTTACCATCGGGATGTGTAATGTAAAGAGCATGTCCATAGCCATAAGGCGAAATTTTAATACGCGACACATAGCCATTAGCTACTGCATGTACAGGAATACCTATAACTCCCTTTGTCGACATGTCGAGACCAGCATGAAAATGATTAGCACGCAGTTCGGCAAACGAGGCACTTATCGACACAGGTATGTCCATCGGATAAGGGTATTTTTCTTGAGCTGTAAGGTGGCACAAAGACATAAGAGCCACGAAAAGACATATAATTTGCTTCATGAAATTCAGTCTGTTGTTTTTATAATTCGGGCGCAAAATTAGCAATTAATTACCAATGACGAATAATGAATAGCAAATGGCAAATAAGGTCAACTCCTAATTCTCAATTTAGTAATATCTTTGCACAAATAAAAAAATAACACCATGGTAGGGAAAAGAGTTATTGGCATAGGAGAAACTGTGCTCGATATTATTTTTGATCAAAATAATCAGCCACAAAAAGCAAATCCGGGAGGATCTGTCTACAATGCACTAATATCATTAGGACGAAGTGGCATACCTTGTACTTTTGTTAGTGAGATAGGCGATGATAATGTTGGAAATGTAATACGCCAATTTTTAATTAATAATGGTGTTAGCGATGAAGGATTATATGAACATAAAGGTATGAAGAGCCCGCTATCTCTTGCCTTCTTAGACGAGAAACGTGATGCTCATTATACATTCTATAAAGATTATCAGAACCAACGTCTTGAACTTAAAATGCCTCATATTAACAATGACGACATTGTGATGTTTGGTTCATACTTTGCGCTCAACCCAGTTATTCGCACCGAAGTATATAGCTTTTTGAACAAGGCCAAAGAGGCAGGCGCAATACTCTACTACGATGTCAATTTTCGTCAATCGCATCAGCACGAATTGCCATATCTCATGCCTACTATAATTGAAAATTTTACATTAGCTGATATTGTAAAAGGTTCAGATGAAGATTTTGCAGTAATGTTTGGTACAACCGATTGGCGCACAGCATATCACAAATACATCGAACCACACTGCGCCACATTCATCTGCACACAAGCATCGAATGGAGCTGTAGCCATATGTGGCAACGATGAAGTGAGCGTACCTGCTAAAAAAATAACACCTATAAGCACAATCGGAGCGGGCGACAACTTCAACGCTGGCACTGTATGTGAATTATTCCGACAAGGTGTAACTAAAAAAGATATAACCAACCTCAGCATACTACAAAATGCCATGGCGATGGGCATAGAATATGCAACCGAAGTATGCATGAGCATTGATAACTACATAAATGATAGAAAAAAATGACAACAAAAAATAATACCAACACAGGACTACTGATCTTGGGCATCACAAGTTTGATTGCAGTTGGCACAACAGCTCTCTA
>JBGUYH010000060.1:0-16890 GCA_045118595.1 Bacteroidales bacterium
GGTCCTGCTTGGGCTTGAACCAAGGACCCCCTGATTATGAGTCAGGTGCTACTAACCAACTGAGCTATAGGCCCTACTTATTTCACAGTATAAGTTTTCATTTTGCTTGCAGAAGGGTGGCATTGGCACGCCTCATCTGTCAAAAGCGATGCAAAGATGCTGCTTTTTTCTGAATTATGCAAAGAAAATAATATCTATTTTCAAACAAATTTTAGCGCCATTTTATAACTGTCCTATTTCCAACATGTTTTGCCAATTGGCGTTTCGCTTCATTATATAACATCATCTTCTTTGTTATCTCGTTTATAACATCAATGTTAGCTCCGTTTTGTTCTGCATCTTTGAGTTCACACTTTATTTTTTCTATTTCAAGCAGAACTTTCTTCATCCGCATTTCATTCATTATGTGCGGTACGAGATCGTCGAGTTGGTCAACTTCATCTACTACGGTGTAGAATCGTTGGTGATATTTGCTGAGCTGATATTTCGACTCCATCATTTCGACAACAGCTGAACATACTTCAGGGTCGGGCTGGTTGATAAAGTAATCGGGTTTAATGGCACTCTTGTCGGGTGCTTCTATATAGATGCGTAATATCTTGTTGACAATGTCGGAGTTGCTCTGTATATCGTCTTCGGCTAAGCACGATACTATATATTCACCTACGGTTATTTCGTTGGTAGTGCCTTTAAATAGTTGTTTATCAACATAGCTTACAAAGAGTCGCATTAATTCGCGTTCTTCGTAGGCATATGGGTTGTTGCGTCGCTCGATAAGTTCGGCATAGTTACCTACTATTGGTGCTGTTGCAGGAGGCTCTGTTTGCATCTGTTGTTCGGTCAACGATAACGAATCGGCAGCGCGTTGATGTTGCTCTTGGTTTTGCTGACGTGTTAGTTGCTTTTGGCGTTCATCGTGACTCTTTACAGCATTGTCGACTAGCATCTTTTCGAGTACACTAAAGAGTGTAGATTCTTCAATGCCTAAAATATGGCTGCAATCTTTTATATATAATGTTCGTAGTACAGCATCTTGCACAATTGATATGGTGTGCACCACATCGTTTATCATTTGTGAGCGTTTCAGAGGGTCGTCTTTTACCGTATCGGCTAATAGTTTAGCCTTGAAGTTGATAAAGTCGGTTTGATTCTTCTCTATGTAATCTATGTATTCTTGTGCTGTGTGTGAGCGCGCAAATGAGTCGGGGTCTTCACCATCAGGGAGTAGCAATACTTTGACACTCATACCTTCGGCAAGCAGCATGTTTATACCGCGTTCGGCTGCGTGTATGCCAGCTGCATCACCATCGTAGAGCACGGTCATATTATTGGTGAAACGTTGCACTACATGTATTTGTCCTTCGGTAAGCGATGTTCCGCACGAGGCAATAACATTTGTTATTCCTGCCTGATGCATACTAATAACATCGGTGTAGCCTTCTACTAAGTAGCATCTGTCTTGACGTGATATTTCTGCTTTGGCTTGATAGATGCCATAGACAACATCGCTTTTGTGGTATAGCTCGTTTTCTTGTGAGTTGATATATTTGGCTGTCTTGTCGCTCTTGACCATTACACGGCCACCAAAAGCTACTACACGACCAGAGATACTATGAATAGGAAACATTACACGACCAAAGAAGCGATCGGCTTGATAGCCATTTTCGCCAAATATCGATAATGATGCTTCTTTTAAAAATTCAGCTTTATAGCCACGTGAGAGCGCATGTTTAGTAAATGCATCGCGTTTTTCGAGTGAGAACCCAAGTTCAAATTTTTTTATAATGTCATCGCGAAATCCACGCTCTTGTCTGAAATAGGGTAGTCCGACGGATATTCCTTCGGGGGTGTTCCATAGATTATCAATAAATGTGTTCTTGGCAAATTCACACACCGCAACGAGACTCTCGCGTCGACTTTTGGCTTGTTCCATTTCAGGACTCAGTTGCACGTCTTTTACATCGATGCCAACTTTTTGTCCTAAATAGTGAATAGCCTCAGGGAAGGTCATGTGTTCGTGTTCCATTATGAATGACACAGCATTGCCAGCCTTTCCACAACCAAAGCATTTGTAGATACCTTTTACAGCCGAAACAGAAAAAGAACCAGTCTTTTCGTTGTGGAATGGACAACAGCCGACGTAATTTGCTCCACGCCTACGCAGTGTAACAAAGTCGCTCACCACATCAACAATGCGTGAGTTAGCTGTTTCGATAACACTTTCAATAACCTTCTGCTCAATCATTGTCTATTTTGTAATTACAGTTCCAACAATAGCTTGCTTATCAAGGGTAAGCATTTGCAAATTTACTCGTTGTATGGTGTTGGTCAGATTGGCATCGAATGGTATCTCAACCTTTAGATAATTTTCGGTAAATCCGCTCATTAAACCATCTTTTTCGCTCGATTCAACCAATATGTAAGCGTCGGTTCCAATAAATTGCTTATAAAAAGCCACCCGACGTTCGTCCGATAGCTCGTGAAGTATAGCATTGCGTTTGTGTCTTTCGGGCATTGGAACTACTGGCGTTATTTTTAAAGCTTGTGTGTTAGGACGTTCGCTGTAAGTGAAGACATGTAGCTGACTGAAGTCGATGCTTTTCAAAAATTCATACGACTCTTGGAAGCATGCTTCTGTTTCACCATTTACTCCCACTATGACATCGATACCGATAAACGCATGAGGTATATACTCTTTTATAGTTGCCATTTTTTGAGAAAAAAATGCCTTGTCGTAGCGTCGGCGCATAAGCTTCAGAACCTCATCGGAGCCAGATTGTAGAGGTACATGGAAATGTGGCATAAATTTGGTTGATTTTGCCACGTGACGTATTATTTCATCGGTTAGCAAATTTGGCTCGATTGACGATATACGATAGCGTTCAACTCCTTCTATGTCTTCTAAAGCTTCGATTAGTTGAAGGAACGACTCTCCGTTTCGGTGTCCAAAATCACCAATATTAACTCCCGTCAAGATAATCTCTTTTGCTCCGTGTTGTGCAGCACAGCGAGCCTCGGCTACGGTGTTTTCAATCGTGTCACTTCGGCTTATACCACGTGCAAATGGTATGGTGCAGTATGAACAAAAATAATCGCAACCATCTTGTATTTTTAAAAACGAACGAGTGCGGTCGCCTGACGAGAATGATGGAGCAAAGCGTTTGTCTTTTAGTATCTCTGTAGTAACAACCTTTGGCTCGCGTTGTTGCATTGCTACTTGCAGATGCTCCACTATGTTGTTCTTTTCGTTCGAGCCAAGTACAAGTCCAACACCATCAATGGCAGCAACTTGCTGAGGTTCGAGCTGGGCATAACAACCAGTGACAACAACCATTGCATTAGCATTTTTGCGAATGCAACGTTTTATCATCTGTCTGCATTTTCGGTTGGCTTCTTCAGTTACCGAACAAGTGTTGATGACATAAACGTCGGCTACATCATCAAAACTTACTCGTTCAAAACCAACATCGCTCATTCTGCGACTCATCTCCGATGTTTCGCTGAAATTGAGTTTGCAACCAAGTGTATGAAATGCAGCTCGTTTATGTTCGAACGTCTCTGTGTCAATCATGATAACAACAAAAATAGGTAAAATAAAAAGTGGCTCTTCAAATGAATAGCCACTTTTTATTTCGTCATCGAAATGGAATCAGAAATAAACTTGGTCTTTCTAATAGACCAATAAATTACTTCTTACGGTTCTCGAAGTGCTTCTGATAACGATTCATGAACTTGTCTACACGACCAGCAGTGTCAACGAGCTTGATCTTACCAGTGTAGAAAGGATGCGAGCTGCTTGAAATTTCGAGCTTAACCTGTGGATAGGTAACGCCATCGATTTCAACCGAATCCTTAGTAGTTGCAGCCGAGCGAACGATGAATGTTTCGTTGTTCGACATGTCGGTAAATGCTACCAGTCTGTAGTTGTCTGGATGAATACCCTTTTTCATTTTGCAATAATTAAATGTAATTACATTTCGCTATTCTCGGCATTGTTTAGCCGGGGTTTGCGGTTTAACCAACCATGTGTACATGGTCTATCGGAGTGCAAAGGTACAATTAAAAGTCGAAACATCAACTCTTTTGCCTAAAAAGATTTTCGAGCATCGGTCATAATTCACATTCTACTTCAAATGCAAGTTGTGTTGCCCATTGTGCATTGATGCTTTTTAGTGTGGTAATAATATCTTTTACTCGCATTGAATAGGCTCCGGTGTTGGCAACTTGTCTAAGAAGGAATGATGCTCCACGTGTAGTTATTGAGTTGAGTTGTTTGGAGTATTCTACTGCACTGAGTAGTTGCTCTATTATAGAATTATTTATTTTTCGTTTTTTCTGCAATGCACGACCTGCTGCAAAGAATGCTATTGCCAAGGCAAACGGTTCTTGTGTTTTTTGTAGCAGCATCTCTATCATTGTTTCCAATCCTTCGGCTCGCCAAAAAAGAAAAAATGCACCTTGCTCAACCATGTCTGGTGTGCGGATAATGCTTGCCCATTGTATCATTTCGGTAGCAGTGGCTTTTTTCGATGGCATTTTGATAGCAGCAATGAGCATCGCCTCGCGTATGTTGAGTTGCCACAGACGTGTACAATCAGATGGTGTATAATCGAGTTCATCGGCCAACTCCCGCACATGTTGTAGCGATACACCATAATTAAGTGCATAGTCGATTTGACCATTTTGCATTTGCTCTGTTGTTTTTCCGTTCATGCGCGATTTTAGTCTCTGTTTCAGCGCATTCACTTTATGCTCAAAAGCTTCGTCAGCGATTGATATATTGGATAAATTTACCGACATATTTTTTTAAAGTTTTTTTTGCACAAACGCTTGCAAAAATAGCGAAATTGTTTCTATCTTTGCAACCGCAAAAGCGAAATGGTGGATGTAGCTCAGCTGGTTAGAGCGCTAGATTGTGGCTCTAGAGGTCGAGGGTTCGAATCCCTTCTTTCACCCACGCAGAATTAGAAGACCTTGTCAAGCAGATGTTTGACAAGGTCTTTTTGTATGTTTTACTATGATAAATAAGATGCGCTACGTATGTATAATATGTAGCGCATCTTGTTGTTTATTAAACTAATAGTCTTAATTCTCAATTATATTGAGCATCTTAACTGTGGCTTTGATGGCAGCCTCTGTTTGGTCGGCATCGAGACCTCGCGTGCGAAGTTCTTGTCCGTTGTTGTTCCAACTAATAACCGCCTCAACCAAAGCATCGGTTTTGCCACCTGGTGGAATTGATACTTTGTAATCGGCAAGTATCGGGTGTTGTTTGCCGAGTTTTTCATATATCTTCCAAAGAGCTTTCATAAAAGCGTCGTATTGTCCGTCGCCTGCCGATGTTTCTTCGTACTCTTTGCCATGTATGCTGATGCGTACTGTGGCTACTGGGCGCAGACCGCGTGTGAGGCTCAGACTATAGTTGATGATATGAATGTTATCGGGCTTGTCGATGCCTGCACTGCCACCACGTAGTACATCGGATATAATGAATGGAAGGTCTTCGGTAGTGACATTCTCTTTCTTATCGCCAAGTTCAATGACGCGTTGTGTAACAAGTTTTATTTGTTCAGGACTTAGATGTATGCCCAATTCTTCCAAATTCTTGTTGATGTTGGCCTTGCCCGATGTTTTGCCTAATGCATATTTGCGCACTCTGCCGAAACGTTCTGGTAGCAATTTGTTGACGTAGAGTTCTCCTTTATTGTCACCATCGGCATGAATACCAGCACATTGCGTAAACACAGAGTCGCCAACCAGAGGTTTATTGTCGGGAATGCGAATACCACTAAGTGTTTCGACCATTCGACAGATATAGGTGAGCCTATGTTCGTCCAAATTATTATCAACTCCTAAATGGTCGTTGAGCAAACCAACAACACTTGCCAAAGGTGCATTGCCGGCGCGTTCACCCAATCCATTGACGGTGGTATGAATGCCAGAGAACCCTGCTCTGATGGCTGAATAGACGTTTGCCACTGCCATGTCGTAATCGTTGTGAGCATGAAAATCGAACATAAGCGATGGATACATCTCTGTCATTTGTTTGCAGAATGCTAATGTTTGGTCAGGACATAAGATGCCAAGTGTGTCGGGCAACATGAAGTGACGTATGGGTAGATGCTGTAAATGGTCGAGCATATACTTTACATAGTCGGGTGAATGAAGCATGCCGTTCGACCAATCCTCAAGGTATATATTAACCTCGAGTCCTTTTTTTACGGCCATTTCTACATTGCGCTTTATGTCGCTTAGGTGTTCTTCGGGTGTTTTTTTGAGCTGCATGGTGACATGTCGCAACGACCCTTTTGTAAGCATGTTGATAACCTTACCTCCAGCGTTGGCTATCCATTCGATAGATACGCCATTATCAACAAAGCCAAGTGCTTCGATGCGTCCTAAATGACCATTTTGATGTGCCCATTTGCAGATGTTGCTAAACGCCTCCAACTCGCCCGTTGATACACGTGCCGAAGCCACCTCAATGCGGTCGATGTGAATATCATCGAGCAAGAGTTTGGCTATGGTGAGTTTTTCGTTGGCATTGAACGACACGCCAGCTGTTTGTTCGCCGTCGCGCAATGTGGTGTCAAGCAGTTCTATCATTTCCTAATAATACAAATATCAATATTTCTTCATCGTCTGCTCAAAGGCTTCGGTTTTGTCCTTCACGGTGAGCAGGTAGTCGATGTCGTCTAAGCCGTTGACGAGGCAATGTTTCTTGTAGCCGTTGATGTCGAACTTCTCGCTGTGTCCTGTGGCTTCGTTGGTAACGGTTTGGTTTGGAAGGTCGACAGTAACAATGGTCTGCGGATCTTTCTCTATCGAAGCAAAGAGTTCTTGCTGAAATTCACGGCTAACGATAACTGGCAACACGAAGCAGTTGAGCAGGTTGTTGCGGTGTATGTCGGCAAAGCTCGACGAGATAACTACGCGTACGCCATAGCCAGCAATAGCCCATGCTGCATGTTCGCGGCTCGAACCAGAACCCCAGTTTTGTCCGCCAACGATTATCTCGTGCACACCTTCGCGCGGTGCTTCAGAAAAAGCGGGTTTGTTCATCACGAAGTCGGGCACGGGGTTGCCTTGAGCATCGTAGCGCAAGTCGTGCATGAACGCATCGCCGTAGAACTTAGGGTCGCGTGTGGTGAATGCTAAGTAGCGTGCCGGTATGATGTTATCGGTATTGTTGTTGTCGATAGCAATAGGTATGCATGTCGACTTGATTATATTGAATTTCTTGTTTGCCATGGTTGTTTATTTTTTTTATCGCACTGATGACACAAGATTACACAGATTTATTTTTTATCGTTAGTATATATCCACCGTCTCACTTGTGGCTTTTCTCCGAAATTGAGCAATAATCCTACTTCAACATTCGTTGCTTTCAGATAATTGGACAATTGGCGTTTGTGTGCCTCATTTAGTTCTGCAACTGCTTTCAATTCGAGCAAAACCGAATTGTTCACAACAATATCTGCTTTGTATATACCTACCTTATGTCCTCTAAAAAACACGTCGATTTCTTTTTGGGCTTCGCAACTAAAACCAACTTCTTTCAGAGCAAAGAACATAGCGTTTTGATAAACATTTTCGACAAAGCCGTAGCCCAAAGTATTATACACATCGTAAAATACGTGAATAATTTGTTCGGTCAATTCTTTATGAATATAACCGCTTTGTTTGGCCGCTTCATTATCTATCAAAAGCATAGAAATCTGTGTTTTCTGTGTTATCAGTGCGAGATATTATTACTACATTATTTTTCGTGGGTCGGTGATGACGCCAGTTATTGCGCTGGCTGCTACAACGAGTGGCGATGCCAATACGGTGCGTGCGCCAGGACCTTGACGACCAACAAAGTTGCGGTTCGATGTAGATATGGACAACTTGCCTGCTGGCACTTTGTCGGGGTTCATTGCCAAGCACGATGAGCACGATGGTAAACGCAACTCAAAGCCCGACTCTTCCAATATCTTGTCGATGCCTTCGTCGATGATTTGCTGACGTACGAGCCACGAACCAGGCACGAGCCATGCAACTACGTTTGGCGATTTCTTCTTGCCCTTCACTATCGATGCGAAAGCACGGAAATCTTCTATGCGACCGTTGGTACAAGCGCCAAGGAAACAGTAGTCGACAGGTGTGCCTTCGAGTTTCTGTCCGGGCTTGAACTGCATGTAGTCGAGCTGTGTGGTGAGCTGCACCTTCTCGTCGTCAGTTAAGCCGTCGAGCGTAGGTATGGCCTCGTCGATAGCTATGCCAGCGCCAGGGTTTGTGCCGTATGTTATGCGTGGCTTGATGTCTTCGGCGCGATAAGTAACCTCTTTGTCGAACACAGCGTTGTCGTCGCTCTTGAGTGTCTTCCAATAAGCAACGGCTTTGTCCCAATCGGCGCCTTTAGGTGCATATTCGCGACCTTTGAGGTATTCGAATGTCGTTTCGTCGGGAGCGATGATGCCTGCACGCGAACCCATTTCGATAGAGAGGTTCGAGAGCGTCAATCGACCTTCCATAGAGAGGTTGCGTATGGTCGACCCTGCATATTCAACGGCATATCCAGTAGCGCCCGAGGTGGTCATCTGAGCCATTATGTAGAGCGCAATATCTTTAGCAGTAACGCCTGGTTGGAGTTCGCCTTCGATATTGATGCGCATCGACTTAGGTTTGCTCTGCAATATGCACTGACTTGCCAACACTTCGGCTACCTCGCTTGTGCCAATGCCCATAGCAAGAGCGCCAACAGCACCGTGCGTTGAGGTGTGAGAGTCGCCACAAACGATGGTCATACCCGGAAGCGAAAGACCTTTCTCTGGTCCGACAACGTGAATGATGCCGTTGTCTTTTGTTCCCATAGCAAAATGCTTAATGCCAAATTCGGCGCAGTTAGCCGCGAGTGTCTCCACCTGTTTGCGTCCAACGGGGTCGTTGATAACCTCTTGTTGGTCCGAAGGCGTGTTATGGTCGGGCATAGCCACAATCTTTTCAGGACGAAAAGCCTTGATGCCCTTGTCTCGAAGCGTGTCGAAAGCTTGAGGGGTAGTAACTTCATGACCATAGAGGCGGTCGATGTAGAGTTGTGTTGGTCCATCGGGGATAACTTGCACCACGTGCGAGTCCCAGATTTTGTCAAATAATGTATTCATTAATCAGATGATAAATGATGAATGACGAATGATGAGTACTTATTGGGTAACCAAGTGCAAATCTTCATGCGTTCATTCTTCGGTTTTTCTTTTTGTTATTGAATTGATATTGTTCGTAAATAGTTCACATGTGAATTTATTTGCGAACAAATTTATTTATACAGTCGATATAGGCTTCGATAGAGGCAGAAACGATGTCGGTATTAGCGCTAAATCCATAGTATATACGTCCGTCGTGTTCAACTTGCATATGCACTTTGCATGTATCGTCGGAGCCTTTGTTTATGCTTTGTATGGTGAATTCTTTTATCACCATGTGTCGTTTTATAATCTGTTTCAGTGCGTTTATTGAAGCATCGACTGGACCATTACCACTAGCAGCGGCTTCAAATTTTTCTCCAGCTATGTCAACACCTATTGATGCTACAGGACGCACACCAACGCCACTTGTTACTTGTAAATAATCGAGTTTGATATGGTGATTTTGTTTGCTATCGATGCCAGCTAAGATGAGTAAATCGTCGTCGTTGACATCTTTTTTCTTATCGGCTAAATTGAGGAATTTTTCGTATACGGCATCAAGTTGTGCGCTTTCGAGGTTCACTCCGAGTACCGATAAGCGATGCTTCAGTGCAGCACGACCGCTACGTGCTGTGAGAACTATAGAGTTGTCGTCGATGCCCACATCGTGAGGGTCCATTATTTCGTATGTCGATTTGTTTTTCAACACACCATCTTGGTGTATGCCTGATGAGTGTGCGAAGGCATTGCGACCTACAATGGCTTTGTTGGGTTGCACAGGCATATTCATAAGACTGCTCACCATGCGACTGGTTGGATAAATTTTTTGTGTGTTGATATTGGTTGTTAGTCCGAGGTCGTGATGACATTTCATAATCATAGCAACCTCTTCGAGCGATGTATTGCCAGCGCGTTCGCCAATACCATTGATGGTGACTTCAACTTGTCGTGCACCATTGAGTACACCAGCCATTGTATTGGCAGTTGCCATACCCAAATCGTTGTGACAGTGAGTTGAGATGATTGCGTTTTCGATGCCAGATACATTATCCATCAGATATTTGATTTTGGCACCAAATTCAGCAGGTAAGCAGTATCCGTTGGTGTCGGGTATGTTAACTACAGTAGCACCTGCTTTGATAACAGCTTCAACTACGCGAGCCAAATAGTCGTTGTCTGTACGTCCAGCATCTTCAGCGTAGAATTCAACATCGTCCACAAAGCGGCGAGCATATTTCACTGCACGCACTGCTCGTTCGATAATCTCTTCACGATTTGAATTGAATTTGTATTTGATATGCAAATCAGAAGTGCCGATACCAGTGTGAATGCGTTTATGCTTGGCGTATTTTAGTGCTTCGGCGGCTGCATCAATATCTTTTTCAACTGCACGTGTTAATGCACAGATGGTAGGCCAGGTAACGGCTTTTGAAATCTCAACAACTGAATTAAAATCGCCAGGGCTCGACACTGGGAAACCTGCTTCAATGACGTCGACGCCTAGTGCTTCAAGTTGCTTAGCTACTTGTATTTTCTCAACTGTGTTGAGTTGGCAGCCTGGTACTTGTTCGCCATCGCGCAATGTTGTGTCGAAAATGTAGACTCTGTTATCCATATCTTTTTCTGAAAATTAAAAAAGCCCTTTCACACATTTGAGTGGGAAGGGCTTTGTAATTGTTTTTATCTTTTCATCAACATACCGCATCTCACTCTCCCATCGATGATAGTAGAATGTTGCCAATTAGGCTAATGATGATTATGTTGAGTATCTTATTCATATCTGTTTTTAAAGCGATGCAAATGTAAATATCATTTTCGATATATCAAACACATATTACAGAAAAAATTAACAAGCATGGTATTGTTATAACAATATTACCATTTATATCTTCTTTAATTCTTTCAAAAAAGAGAAAAGACTACTCACTTTATGCAAGTGGTAGTCTTTTCTGTGGTTAATTCCAAATGGTAATTATTTGAACTCTGGTAATTGGTCGCGTGTGATAACTTGTTCGCATTGCATAGCGTCTTGCCACCAAGTGTCGTCGGCATGTTTGTTTGTTGCGTCAGCGTTGTCGTACCAAGGCATGAACCAACTCCATTTTGCACCGGCGTTTATTTGTGTGCTTATGTTTGCAATGCGATCGTTGCTGTTGTCGCTCCAACCGCATTCAGATAATGTTACAATTTTGTGGCTATATGTATTGGTTAATGATGTATAGCTTTGGGCTGGGTCGGTAGTGGTGCCGTAGAGGTCGCATCCTACAATGTCGACGTAGTTATCGCCAGGATACCAAGTGTCGTCGCCTATTTGACTTGTCCAGACCCAAATGAGATTATCGATGCCTTGCTCTTTGAAATAGTTGAACATTATTATCCAAAGTTTCTTAAAGCTCTCAGCATCTGTGCCCCACCAGAACCAACCACCCGAAGCTTCGTGGAGTGGACGCCATAGTACAGGTATGTTAGCCTCTTTAAGCAAGAGCAGATATTTGCTAATGTTAGCAAGGTCGTACTGAACATAGTTGTATTCCCAAGTGCCTTCAGTAACGGCATTTTTGAGGTCGAATGTGGTTGATTTTGGTTCGTAGGTGAAGTCGGTGTTTACATTGAGCGAAGTAACCAATGATACATCGGATTTGAGAGCTTTGTTGCCTGTAGATATTGTCACTTTGGTAATAGTGATGCCATAGCCTGTTATGTTGATACCATTAGTTTTCGCATCTTCTGCATCGGTAGAAGATAGGGTAAATGAAGCTTCGGTTGCTGAGCCAAGCTCGATGCATCCCCATCCATTGTCAATGTCAGCATATCCAGTATATGCATTGCCTGTTTTGTCGTAGACTTTTACTTGCCAATATTCAGCATCGCTATTGTGAGTGGTGTATATCTTTAGTAAAGTACCATCGGCAATGTCGGCGCATTTGTCAGCTTCAATATTTAGTGCTGCTGCCCATTCGGTGCCCATGTTTTCTGAACCTGACCATATTGTTGTTTCATTATTATCGACATCAGTGGTTGGCACGCGAACTTCTTCTTTAGGCACTAGCCAATGCCATCCTGCAGCAACAATGCCACCTGCATCTGCCCATTCTTTAACAGGTGTGATGTCGGAATAGTTTATCCAATCTGCACCACTAACAGATGCAGGAATGTGGATATAGTCGTAACCATTGATGGCTGGATATTTGCCAGTGAGTGTGTTCACTTTTTCTGATTCGGTATTGTTCCAAGCCACATTTGCCATCATGCCCGATAGTGTTTTGTTGCCATATTGTTGCATGAGGTATGTGTAGAGGCTTTTTGCTGCCGATGATGTAGCTTGTACTGGTGTGGTCGACATGGTTTTGGCTGCTTGTGTTTTGTATGTTAGTGTAACACCTGCAGCTGCAGTGCCATTGGCACCCAATACTAATCCATCGGGGATGGTGATGGTATATGTTGTGCCTTTCTGTTTCATATTTGCTACAATGGTGAGGACAGAGTCGGCTCCCAATACACGTGCACTAGTTATCGAACCTGCCGATATTGCTATGCTATTTGCTTTTGATGATTCGAAGAAGATCATCTTGTCGTATTTTACGAGTATGGTATCGGCTTCCGAAGCTTGTACATAGCTATCGATTTGTGGGGTTGCGCTAACAAATGTTGGGTTAGTTGGGACGATTGGCGAGATGTCGCTTGTATCGTCTTCGCAAGCTGATAATGACAATGTTACCATTGTCGATAGAGCTAATGTTATTTTTATATTGAAAAATTTGTTCATCGTATTTAGCTTGTTGGTTCAATCGCACCCAATGATTTTTATTTCATTAGGTGCGAATGATTATTGTTTTTATTCGATTGTAACTTTTGTTACAGTAAGTCCATCGCCTTGGCATATTAGCCATGCAGTAGACCAACCATCGCCATTGTTTGCTGCATCAACGAATTTTTGTGTTAATTCTACTTCAAACACATGTTCTCCTGCATCAGACCATTCTTCTACTTTAAGAATTTCTACCCAATTGGCGTTGTTTATTTGTATCTGGCCAGTACCTGATGCATAGAAACGTAGCTTTGCACCGACAACAATTTTTGAAATGATATTAGCTGGAGTATCTTTGAATATTGCGAAACGGCCACCCGATGCCCACGACATTGACACTGGGAATGTCCATGCTTCTGTATCGCCATGAGAGCCGTCTGCTACAATGACAGTTTCCGAAGGAAGTTCGTAACTAAGAGTTATCTTAGAAATAATCCAGTTTTGACCTTGCATTACAATACCATTGTTTGCTACGAAATGAGCAACCAAATCAGCACTTAACGTAAGATCTATTGATGTTGCATCTTTTCCTCCACAATTATCTGTGGTAAGGTAAGCGCTGTTACCAAGTTCTGCGATTTTTACGTTTTCGTTTTTCCAATAACCATCATTGATTTGCACTTGACCCCATTCTTCCTTTTGGATAAATTGGATAGTCATTGTTACGTCAATACCTGAAGGAATTGAAGAGAATACATCGGCTGCTAAATAGACGCGAGGATCGTCCCAATTGCCCAAATCGGTAAGTGTATTCATAACAACAACTGAAATAGATGTTGCACGTGCAAGTGAAATAGTGTAGGGTACTTCGGTTCCGTCGTTAGATTTGATAACCAACTGAGCATTGCCGCCCATACCCACTTCAGTAGAAATGTAAAGTTTTGTACCTACTAATAAGTATTGACACTCTTCACCATTGATGGTAATCTTTTCAATGTTTTCACCGTTTACTACTTCGCAAGGATAGAGGTTGCCTTCTACTATCTCTTCAGAGGCTAAAGAGGTAATAGCTGCAAATGTGTATGCATTTACCGTAATAGAGCCAGCATCAACCTCTTCGCCATTATCCATAACTATAGTTACATTGCCAGATAATGCTGCGAGTGGAACTTGGAAACTAATTTCATCATCGCTATTAGCTGATACTTCGGCTACTTCTTCACCAAATTTGAGCGAAACAATACGTGTGCCTAGTGTTGAAGCAATTGTTAACTTGTCAAGTGGAGTGACAGAGGTGGGTATTTCGATGGTTGGTTTAGTGGTTGCAAACCCTTCTACTGCTATTGTTTGACCATTGGCAAGGCTAAGTGTTATGTCGCCACTCTTAGCGGCTGCAGTTACTGTGAGTTTTATTGTACCTTCTTCAGTAATAGTTATGTCTATGGCTTCGCTTTCACCAGTGAATATTGCTGATGTGATAAGGTCGAGGTCTGTACCTTCTATTACAACAGTTTCGTCAACTCCATACGATGCTTGTGCATCTTTGATGTTAGCAGTTGGCATTACAAGTTTGATGCTATCGGTCTGATACTCTATGCCAGCATACGATATGAGTGTTACTTTTCCGTCGGTAGCAGTGACAGGCACGTTTACGGTGAGCGAGGTTACCTCTGTGTAGACATTGTCGGCTTTGATAGTGTCGTTAGCGGCATTGTTGAACTGAACAAATTGTATTTGGTTGAGTTGTGTACCCTCGATGGTGAGTTCATCGCCAGCTTTTAATGTTGTTGCCGAAATTTTTGTAATGGTTGGCTCAACTACGACCAAATCATCATCGGTACCAATGGCATTATAATCGCTTGTTCCGTCAGAGAGTTTTGTTGGTATGGCAAGCATAAAGCTACCCGTTTTTGCCCAAATAGGCACCATTACCTTTACCTCAGTTCGTGTTGCTGATTCAACAGTTTGGTATGCTCCATTAAATTCTGCTATTGTGACATCGGCGAGGTAAGTACCTGTAATAGTAACAATATCGCCAGGCTTAACTTCTTTAGGTGAGAAGTCGGTGATGGTGATAGGCTCTGTGAAGGCTATTTCGGCTGTTTCAAGTGTGCCACCATTGTAGAGTAGTTGTACTTTACCCTCAACAGCCTCTTCTGGAACTATGCATCGGATGGTGTATTTATCAACCACTTCGATGTTGCTTATGCTGATGTTTTCAGGGAAGACGATAGAGGTTATTTGTTCTAATCCGTTACCTTTAAACACCATGTAGCCACCGCGTGTCACCTGTAGTTGTGCAGCTGAAAGCGATACGCCACTTTTAATTTGGTTGGTGTTGTAGTCATCATCGCTGTCGCAAGCGGTAAACACTTGAGATGTAGCCACTGCAAAGCACGCTATGAACACCAATATGTATTTTTTGATATTTTCCATTGTAGTAATTCTTTGTGGTTTTACTTATAAGGAACGGCACGAAGATTATCGAGCATAAGTATTGGGTTACAAGCAGTACCAGTTACACCACCACCATTCACCCACAAAATGAGGCTTGCGAATGCATCGGGAGAGAGTGTTTGCGATTTTACTCTGCTACCATCGTAGTTGTATACAAAATCGCTAAATGGTATGGTAACCGTAATCCATTCATCGTTGGTGTCAAATGAACCGCTTTCTTCCCATGGTCGATAAATACCACGTGAAAGGTCTTTTCCACCGTCGGCAGAGGTGCGTATGTATGTGTTGTTCTGCCAAGAGTCGTTTGCGCAGTCAGCAGCACTTGCAAACACCACTTGCAGAGCACCTGCCATCCATGGATTCGATTTTGGCACACAGAGTTCAAATTTGAATGCCATATTCTTCCAATCGCTGAAGTCGAGAATATTACAAATAGGTACACCAGCGCCAGATGTTATACTCATTGGGTCGCCTCCCCAGTTGCCGCACCAGAATGGTAGTTTGTAGCTTTCATTCCACGAAGCGTTCTCGTCGAGGTCGGCTGGCCCAAGTATTGCGTACTTTCCAGTGATGCCGTCTTCTTCTGACTGATATTTAGGTATGTTCCAACCTTGAGGGACAACATCGGTTGTTCCATCGAAGTCGGTGATTAAACCACGATCGTCGTTGAAATTGAAGGCTGTTGATTCGCTTGTGCCATATTTTGTTGTTATCTCAATAGCACCACTTTCTGTGCAACCATCGGGTACTATAAATGATACCGAATATTGCGTAAGACTCTTAAATTCAGTAACAACTTGTCCGTCGGGCATAGTAATGCTCATTGGATATTCATCGTAGTCGAGGAAGTAGTCGCCATTGATTGTAGCTACGTTGCCAGGTTTTACAAATTCGCAGTTCATCGATGATAGCGTAGGTTCAGGTATGTCTACGCCAAATGGATAACCTACTTTCTGACCATTTTTGTTGACCATGTAAAGGCTATCGGTTGGTACAATAGGCAATGCTTTTGGTATGCTAACGATAATGGCGTTGTCGGTCATAAAGCTTGTGTTGAGTGTTGCTTTCTGATCGTTGAAATAGAGTTCTTTAACAGCACGCAAATTATTGCCAACGAGTGCAACGAGTGTGCTCGGATAGGCCGATGTGATGAGCGAGTCGGGGTTGCCAGGAGTGCGTACGTAGATAAGTTCAGGTATGCCATCTGCTATCTCGTATTTATCTGGCTCGTCTTCACAAGCAGTGAACGCAGCCGAAATGGTTAACGTCATTGCTATTAGACTGATTATATGCTTATTTTTCATTTTTCGAGATTATTACATTGTTAGTATGTGTACTGATCAATATCGACTTCGATAGGTTCTTCACCTAAATGCGGATTCAAACCAAGGTCGGTATCGGGGAATGGCAATGTGAACGAGGCATCGGTTACATTAGGAATGGTCGGTGTCTTATCATAGTATACTTTGTCAGACGATATAGTACCGAATACCGATGTATTGTATTGACCATCGGCAA
>JBGUYH010000061.1:0-4337 GCA_045118595.1 Bacteroidales bacterium
CGAAGCAAATAGCAATGAGTGTACACAGGAGTAATACAAACATTTCCATACAAGGCAGGAGCCTTGCTTTTATCAAAGACGTTGGCACAGCCTACGCCCCAAGGAGTGGCAATTTGCAATTTCAAACAGTCAAATTGGCGGATTGCAAATCCGCCTGAACTGGTAATTGTAAAGAAAAAGCAGCAGTTGAGAATATTATTTCTGAATTGAAAAGGCTTACAAAACAATAATAAAATGATAGATAAAAACAGAATTAGTGGAAGAGGTAATGCAGCTTTTGATATGCCTTTCCTGTTAGTAATATTCTTTGGATGGTATATTCTGTTCTTATCTCATGTCGGAGAGGATATTGAAGATTTCGGAGAATATCATAAAGGGAAAATAACGTATGTCTCAAGAGACTTCTTTTGTATAGAATCGAATGAGCAACGATTCTATTTGAATGGTTTTTCTGATCATAGAACAGATATAATACTAATGAAGATACGCAAAGGGGTAGAAGTAAATTTCTATGCGACAGAATCTCATCGAAGACGAAGCAAAGTATTACAAATTAGTATAGGTGATGAACTTTTAGCACCGTATAGTTGGTGGAGTCAAAATAGTGTGGCGATAATCTTTGTTATTATCGGTGTTGTACTAATTCCTATAGTAATAAAAGAACGGAAGCGAATGATTCGTGAATATGGTCCATCTGCCGATCCGAGCATTTGGCATGATATAAAAGAAATATTCAGACGCTATCAAAAACCTCATATTGATGATAAATAATAGCATACTTCGTTCGGTGTCTCGCTCCATCGCAAAAAATAACTAATGCCCCCACTCTACAAAATACTATCAATCAGCATAATCAGTGTTATCTGTGCGAGCAAAATGTTTGCACAGAGCGATAGTATTTTGTATGCGTTATATGTAGAGACTCGGCGCACCATATCCCTCGTTCGGCGTATTTCGCTACCTCGCAGCAAATAACAACGCTCCAGCCTAAAAAAATAACATGAGTACGCAAATGAGTAATACAACCATTATCTTGCAAAGCAAAAGCCTTGCTACATAGAACGGGGGCCTTTTCAAACAATTCAACGATGAAAATCATCTAAATTTATTCAATATCCACAGCTATGGAATAATAGATAAAGATCTTAGTGATGCTGTCATTTTTTATGTACACGATGGTGGCGAGCGTATTATCTCTAAAAAATATAAAAGTCTGGCTTTAGTACAATATTCATATGGGACATATTATGAAGTAATTCGCTTAGTAAAAGATAAATAATAAGTGTAGATAATATGACTTTACAAAAAAAAGAACGTCGAGATATTCATCTTGGCGTTCTTTTGTTATTATGTTATGTTGTTGTTCAGAAAGTTATGCCGAAAACGATATAAGCTTTATCGAGCACAGGCGACACTATAGCTTGTGCATATATTGGTAGTGCGAAAGAATCTGTTAATTTTAGCTCTTTCGAAGCAGTGAGTGTGATGTCGAGCACACCAAACTTGTCGTAATATTGGCTCTCCCATGGGTTGATACCAATGGCTGGTGTGAGGGTTATGCCATGCACATCGAAGTCGTATGAAGCGTTGAAGTACGATGAGTACATGCGTTTATCATTGTCGTTGTATTCATCTTCTTTGCCAGCTAAGAACATGGTATTCCAGCTGAGTGTGAGTGGCACATTGTCGCTAATGGTGTATGCTATGTTGAACTCGAAAGTGTGGTTATTGGTATAGTCGCTGTACGAAGAATTTTCTGAGTTGGTATTGTAGTAATCGGTTATGCCGAAACTAACGTTGCCTATTTCGTAGCTAAGTTCAATGTCGATTTCGTTTATCGATGGTGTAGCTATGCTTGCGCTACCATCGATGCTGAGTGATAGACCTTTGAATGAAACTCCGAGGTTGGGTTGTATTGATGCGCCAGAACCTTGATCAATGCCTCGCCATACGTATTTGCTTATCACATCGGCTCCAACCGACACTTGAAGCGAATCTTGTGCAAAGGTTGAAATAGTGCATGCCATGATAGTGGCAATTGTGAATAGATGATTTTCCATAATATCCTGTATGTTAGCTATTTGTCGTTTTAGTGGTCTCTTTTAATTCGTTTTCGAGTCGGTTAGCCATTGGTATAAAGAGCCAATATGAGATGAGCCCCGCCACCATTGAGCATCCAAGTGCCATGAGTAGGTTGAGTCCTGTCTCCACCACATCTTTGGTCACCGTTATGCCAAACCATTTTAATGTCTGACGCATCAGTGCTTGAATAGGACCTCGCATCATTCTTACACCTCGTTTTACAAGCCATTTGCCTATTTTTCCAACACCTTTTTTGGCTTGTTTTATCACTTTGTGCTTAATGAGTGTGCCTTGCATCTTAACAGCCATTGTTGCCAACGTTGTGTAGTCGAATTTCATGTTAGCATAGTCGGCTTTAGGCTTGTACAAGATGTAGAGTTCTTGAGATATGGCAAACACCTGTACTTGGAAATAGATCATATCAGCAACCATAAGTGGCCACATAATCCAATTTGTAGGTAGAGCACATATCATAGTCATACCTGCTGCACTGATTGCATGGTGTCGGATACGCTTATGAGCAACCTTTGTTACACGTTCTAAACCTGCCACATGCAACGGACATGTGTTTTGGGCTTCGGCAAGTTCTGATGGCGAGAAATGAAAATAACGTTTGTTCATCAGGTCGATGAATTTGTTGGGGTCGTCGTAGTAAGTGTGCATAGCTTTGATGCTCAAGGCATGTTCAAAGGCTTTGTCATATATGTTTGTTGCCCAACTAACAATGGATTTTATCTTGCTAATTATTTTTTTCATAGAGCAAAGATAATTCATAATTGAGAATTGATAGTTGATAATTAACAATTGAAAGTTGTAATTTCGCACACCCAACCTAATACATACAACTTTAAATAAAAAAACTTAGAGCAAAAACTCCCAACTTACTATCACTAAGATGATTAGCATTGATACTCAGGAGCTTATTCAGATACTTGACAATACGCCAAGCAACCAAAATATAATGCTTGTAGGTAAGCATGGTATAGGTAAATCGCAAATTCTGACGCGTCATTATGAGCAGCAAGGATACAAAGTTGTTGCGCTTTTTTTGGGGCAGATGAGCGATCCGGGCGACATCATTGGCTTGCCAGATAAGGATGGTGAACATACCATTTTTCGTCCACCTTATTGGTTCCCAACCGATAATCAGCCAATAGTTTTATTTCTCGATGAGCTTAATCGAGCACGTCCTGAGGTGTTGCAAACTATAATGGATCTTGCTCTGAATCGCAAGATAGCTGGTAGAGAGTTGCCTCAAGGGTCGCGCATTATTTCGGCCGTTAACGATGGCGATGAGTATCAACTTACCGACCTCGACCCTGCATTGGTGTCGCGTTTCAATATCTATAGGTTCTCTCCAACGCCAAGCGATTGGCTTAGCTGGGCAGCTGTGGTAGGCATCGATGAGCGTATTGTAAATTTCATCAGTGACTCGCCTACGTGGCTCGATGGCATTGATGGAATTAAGCAGCATGTGGATATGGGGCTTGAAAAAACACCAGATAGAAGAGCGTGGCAGCGTGTGTCGGAGGTTATTAGTGGTGTGTCTGAGCTAACAGCATTGCATAGCAAGATTATAGCTGGTATGGTGGGAGTGCCTGCTGCCGCTAAGTTTATGGCGTTTGCAAGTAGTCAAAGCACATTGAGCGGCATTGAAGTGCTTACTAACTTCGATGTAGTTGAGAGTAAACTGCATGCATATCGTATTCATCAGCTGTCGGTTGTCAACGAGTCGGTTATGCGTACGCTTAATACGCAAATATTTGCTGCAAGTGAGGTTCAGAATGTGAGTCGTAATCTTGAAAAATATACCAACTTATTACTTTGTGGTGAACAGAAAGAGGCAATGGCACATTTCGCATCGTGTTTTGCTTCCGGATTATACAGCAATGCCGTGGGGTTCATTGTTACTAATGCACCTAACGTTTATGGTGCTATGATGAAATATGTGGAAGATATATGAGCATTGACGAGCGCATAAGTCACATCTACAATCAGTGGTTTCTGTCAGAACCTGCACTACATGCCATTTTGTGTACACACGATGTTGGTCAGAATAGTACAATGGCGTGTGCCATTAGGTCGGGGCGAGGATTGATTGAGTACAACCCCACACTGCTTGATGAACAACCCGACAATGCCATTGAGGAACTATTTAGGACTGAAGCTATCAGATTATTATTGAAACACCCTTACGAGAGGCAACCTGCCAATTGTCCGGCACACATCTTAACCATAGCAAGCAACATAACAAT
>JBGUYH010000062.1:0-3450 GCA_045118595.1 Bacteroidales bacterium
ACCACTTTTCCCACTTTGTGTAAAGTTGAATACACGTTCGTTTTTTACGGGGCTATTACCATCTTCGATAAATGCAATAAGGTGTCCTTTGGTTTTATCAGGTGAATATGTTAAGTTGTATTTTTTTTCAAATTCACGTGCATCTTGTACAAAACCAGTGGCATACGCAGCTCTGATAACAGCCGTTTTAAGTGCTGTTGGTGCTGGTGTGTCGTAGAGTGTGGTGTAATCGGTTTCGTATATATTGAGTGCATTACGATAGGCTATAAAAGCATTATTATAGTCACTAATAGTTTCATATAATATGCCCATAACGTAGTGTCCAAAAGCATCTTGTGTGTAGTGTTTGCCATTGTCTTTGCGGTAGTCGTCGAGTTTCTGAAGTTCTTCATTCATTTTTCTGCATTCAACAAGTGCCTCTTCATAATTTTTTATGCTTATATAGTTGATGGCTTGATAGTAGTGTAGCATTATTTGCTCAAAACTCTCTGTTCTGTAGTTCGTTTTCATTGAGTTTGTAGCAACAGTGAGTGCAGCATCGGCAATGCTAAGTCTATTGTGTTCGCTGATATATTTGTCAGCTAAATTGAAATATGTTATTGATTCGTTGTAGTTGCCCGATAGGTGTAGTAATGTGGCGTAGTTGAGATAGTATAGTACTTTATTTCGTTTCTTTTTCTTCAATACATTTGTACTATTTAGTTCTTTTATAGCTTGTGGGTAGTCTCGTCGTTCGTATTGTTTGTTGAATGAAAATGTTGATATATAAAACGAACTCTGACAACTGCATAGTGTTACAATTGTAATTGCCAGTACTGCGATTCTTATGAGTTTGACTTGTGTGCTCATGCTTAGTATAAAAAGAAAGGCGTGCGTTGTTTGATTGCGCACGCCTTGTGTGCCATTTAATATGTTGGCTTTGGAATATTAGTTCTTGATATATTTCTTTATTTTCTTATCACCAATCCAAACAACTTCATTACTTTCAAGATCAGATAGTTCGAGGTTTGTTTGGTAATAGATAACTTTCTCTTTTTTGTATTGGTCGGTTATTGAATTGATATCGCCCTGTAACATATAGTCGGCACCAAGTTCTTTGCCCCATTGTTTTGCTGTTTCGGGCGATGCAAAGTTTTGTTGTGCTGCACGTTCTTGACGTAGAGCCTCTCTCTTTTCGTCAGCTTGCACTACACGTACCTTTCCTGAACTGATGAAGGCTTTTTCTACATCTTTGATGAATGTGTTAGAGTTAATGTGCTCGCTTGTTTTATTGTAGACGAGACCAACTATAACAACAGGTTTCTTGTTGGCGTGTGTGCGGTTGTATTCGCTTATCCACGATGCCGACAGCACTTGTTCTACCATAGCTTCAGCCACTTGTCGGCTATCAGTATCGTTCCAGTTTCCACTTAAATCGATGGTTTCATCAACGCTCACTCGTTCAATACGGTGTGAGCATGATGGGGCAGTTGACAATAGTGCTGCTGCAACAATTGCGAGTGTTAATTTCTGTAGTTTCATACTTATCTGTTTGTTATATTTTTATGAAAAGAACATTCTGAGATATTTCAATATTTCTTTGTTTAACTCTTCTGTTGTACGTGTTACTACATTTATTATGAAGTTCATTCGTCCATCGTTGGTAGCTTTGTTGCCTATGCGCAATGCAGCTCTAATGTATCTGAACACGTATGGCAAATATGGTTTCTCGCCTTTGGCTATCATTATGGCCATATCGTAGTCGGCTTGTAGATACTCTTTCAGACTTTCGCTTGTTATTTTGTATAGGAATGAAAAATCATCATCAGTGAAATATTCTACAATACCTTGGTTGCTAACAAAATTATTAGCATCAGTACGTATTTTTTTGTCATAATAGCTAATCATTAGTACCTTGGCATTGGGGCATAGTTTTTTTAGTTCGCCTCGCAAGTTGATGATGGCCGATTCTGTTTCTTGTGGAGTAATATCGCTAACTATTACTATACTTTGAACCGCTGCAAGGTTTTTCCACTGCTTTTGGGTTGGGCGTACATTTCTCAACTTGTTGAGACGGTCGCCTATGCTTTGCCGTATGTTATTTATGAATTCAAACACTGTGTATTTTTAAAATAGGGTTTGTTGTTGTTCTTGTATATTGAGCATAGTCATTAGTTCTGCTTCACTAATGATAGCTATACCTAACTTTTGTGCTTTCTCTAGTTTTGCTGGTCCCATGTTTTCGCCTGCAACTAGATAATCGGTCTTAGACGATACACCACTTAGCATTTTGCCACCATTGGCTTCGATGATGTTTTTTAGCTCGTCACGACTATGTTGTGCAAATGTTCCGCTTATCACGAATTGTTTACCGCTAAGTGTTTCACTTGCCAATGCTCTTTCTTCTTTTTGCATCTGCAATCCTACTTGTTTTAAGCGGTTTATAGTCTCGATGTTTTCGGCTTTTGACATGAAGTCGATTATTGAGTTTGCTATTTTTTCGCCCACTTCATCTGTTTGCAACAGCTGTTCTTTGGTTGCTGTTTTTAATAGTTCAATATTATGAAATGCTTGAGCTATTTTTTTTGCTACTATTTCGCCAACAAAACGAATTCCAAGTGCAAATAGTACTCTCTCATATGGTACTTGTTTCGATTCAGCAATTCCATTTATTATGTTGTTGGCTGCAGTCTCTTTGAATCCATCGAGTTTTATGATGTCGTCGAATGTAAGCGTGTAGAAATCGGCTATGTTGGTGACAAGTTTTTGTCTATACAAAAGTTCTGCTGTCTCTTCGCCTATACTGTCGATGTTCATAGCTTTTTTGCTAACAAAGTGTATGAGTCGACCTACTATTTGAGGAGCACAACCATCTTGATTAGGGCAGTAATGAGCCGCTTCGCCTTCTACACGTATGAGTTTAGTTCCACACACAGGACATTGTTGTGGAAATGTTATCTTTGTTGCATTAGGTTTTCGTTTTTCAATGTCAACACCAACTATTTTGGGTATTATCTCGCCACCTTTTTCCACCACTACAGTGTCTCCTTCATGCAAATCTAGTGCATCCATAATATCGGCATTATGTAGTGTAGCTCGACGTACAGTTGTACCTGCCAATTGCATGGGTTCCATATTTGCTACAGGGTTGATTGTACCCGTACGACCTACTTGATATGTCACTTCAAGTAGTTGGCTATGTGCTTGCTCTGCTTTGAATTTGTATGATATTGCCCAACGTGGACTTTTAGCTGTAAATCCGAGTTGTTGCTGTTGGTGTAGATTATTTACTTTAAATACAATACCATCAATATCGTAGGGTAAAGATTCGCGCTTCTCTGCCCATTCATCAACAAATTCGTAAATGTCGCTTAGTGAATGACAAAGTTTGCAGTGTGGCGATATTTTGAATCCCCATTTTTTGGCGTCGTCGAGACTCTCAGAATGGAGTGTGTATTCGCGTTCATCGGT
>JBGUYH010000063.1:0-20267 GCA_045118595.1 Bacteroidales bacterium
GCACTCATGTTATAGAAAAGGGTTTGTCGTTGCGCACACCACGAAAGGGATTTGGCAAAGATAAGATATTGGCATTGCTAAATAAAGCAGAGCAATATGTGCAGTTGTATGGTGAAAATAATCAGCATTTTCTCATCTATCCACTTTCTGTAGTAGCGCAATATGTTGAGCACGAGCGTAGTATTGGTGCCGATGTTGACGAAGTTGCGACACGTCTGGGGCAGATTGTAGAAAAATACTCCATAGTTTTGCCTCCCAACACTCAGGCTGGTGTGAAGAATGTTACACGTGCCGAAATTATTGATGCTGCACGTGGCGACTTTGCTTCGTTACTAACATCGCGTCATTCTATTCGATATTTCACCAAGGATGCTATTCCTGATGCTTTAATCAATCGTGCACTGCAATTGGCTCAGCTAACACCATCGGCTTGCAACCGACAAGGGTGGTTGGTACATATTTACAAAGGTAACAGAGCTACCGAACTACTCAAATGGCAAGGCGGTGCACGTGGTTTTGAAGAAGAGCCAACAATGGCTATTCTCGTAACTGCTAATAGCCGAGCTTTTCTGAAATATGAACCATTTCAAGCTTATGTCGATGGCGGATTATATGCCATGAATCTGATTAATGCACTACATTTTGTCGGATTAGGTACAATACCATTATCGTGTGGCTTTGGTTATCAGAAACTCAAAGCTCTTTACAGCCAATTTAATGTGCCACAAAATGAGCGACCAATTGTTGTTATTGGTGTCGGACAAATGGAAGAGCATTTCAATGTCGCCGTATCGACTCGCAAAGATATAACCGAAACAACCCGAGTAGAAAATTAGTCTTCGTGTCGCATTTCGATAGCGGCTTTGCGCTCTTTGCCATTCATCTTGACCGATAATGGTTGTGAAACACGCACATGTTTGAAATATGTGGTTTGTTCTACTACTTCCATTTTGCTTATATTGTTCCAATTAACAAAGTCGGTATCCGATGAGTCTTGCACACTTAGATAACCAATGTTCATCGATGTAACATTGTGGAAAAAGTGTGAGCCCAGCGAAGAGTCGAGTGGAAAGCCTGGTAAGCTTATTTCAACAATAACTTTAGCCATCGATATTTGCGACCACTGAACAGGTATGCCAATAAAACGGTCGCGTGTTCCCCATCGGCCAGGACCAATAAGTATGTATCGGCGGTCGTCGGCAAGCATCTTAGTATTGAGAGCATCAATCTCTTTAGCCATATCTTCGGTGTGCATCTTGTCGAATAGTTCAGGGTCGGCGTATATGATGTCAGTTATGCCTTGTAAGTCGCCATTGCCCAAGCTCTGCTCAGTGTAGAGTATGGCATTTTTTTCATTTGGACGTTCCACTGCAACAGTAGAACCTTGCAGTTCTGTTATTATAGGTTTCATCTGTAACAGATAGAACGATGGTAATCCGTTTCGTTCATCTTCATCGAGGTCGACAGCCCACTCTATTTCGACAGGTGTGCCAAGTGCATCTTTGGCGGTGTTGAGTAGCAGACTGATGAGGTCGGCCATAGGCACATAGTTGTATTTTAGTATGTCGGCAAAGTTGACAATGCGTGGACCATATGTGTCGGTGCCTGCCTCGATTGAGTCATTATCTGGATTATAAACAGAGAGGCAATGACGTAGTGTGCCATGTTTTTCAGCTTCGTAAATGTCGAGTGTAGCAAGCGGTGCATGTTCGCCATCGTTAACAAAATCAAGATTTTTTTTGCTAAGGTCAACAGCTAACATATCAACTTGCGTATTTTTTACCATATCCTTTGTCGATGCTGTATCAATGCCAGGCCATACGGGTGAGAAACGGAATGCTTTAGAGCCACCAACCACGTAGTAGCCTAATCCAACAGCAGCAACAGCGAAGCCCTCTTCGGGTTTCATGTGAGCAATGGGGTAATAGTTGTATGATTGTGCGGTACCACTTACATGCGGATAGTAGTAGCCACAATGGTCGTTGCCTACAAGAACTTGCAACACCACAGCCATCTTTTCAGCCTCAATGTTGTGGCGTATGGTTTGGAAATAGGTGCGCGATGTTTCAGAATATATTGACGCATATACCATTTTTATGGCTGTAGCTACAAGGTGTACATTCTCGTCAAGGGTATCGGCATTATTGGGTACTAAATATGTGTCGAACACGCCAGCAAATGGTTGGTTCATCGAATCTTCAGACAAACTTGACGAACGAACGGCCAACGGACGATGTATTTTCGACAAGAAACGTTTCAGGCGATCCATCAATTTGTCGCTTAGCGGTGTGGCAGCAAAGCGTTGGCGTAGTTCCTGATAATTGGGCACATTACCATCGGCAGCAAAAGCATATTCGTAGAGGTTGCCACGTTCCATGAAGTGCATAAATTCATCTGTACCTACAATGGCAGTGATGGGCATTCGTATGTTTATCTCTTTGTCGAATCGTGATGTGTCGATGTTTTGTATCAATGTATTGATAAAAGCTAAGCCACGGCCTTTGCCACCTAACGACCCAGATGCCATGCTAATTACGTTGCGCTCATCGAGGTTGTCGGTATCGTCGAAGTCGAGTATTTTTCCTCGTCGGCGGTTGGCTCTGTAGTCGTCCATCATGCCCAAAATGTCGGCACGAAAGAGTTCAGGATCGGTATAGTTATCGAAACGTATGGGGTTTATCTTACGTGCCAAAGGAATTTCACCGCGCGACATGAGCCACGATGATATACGGTTGTCGTAGCAATATTCGCCTAATAGGTCGGTTGGTATGTTGCGGAATATGGTTTCAAACTCTTTGAAGCCTTTGGCACGTGCTAATGGTCGACCACTATGGTTGCGGAATATGAAGTCGCCAAAGCCCAATCGCGATGTTAGAAATTCCATGAGGTCGGTTTGCAAAGTGTCGCTATCCTTGTTAAGAAATTCAACGCCAAGTTTCTCGGCAACGAATTTGTTGGCAGGTTCGGCACTTTGTAATATGGCAGGTAGTGTAGGTAGTTGCTGGAGTATGTAGCCCACTAGTTTGATACCTGCCTGTGGGTCGCTTGTACCATTCCTATCGAACTCAACATCAGATATGACGCATAGCAAATAGTCTTTATACTTTTCAAAGATGTACATAGCGTCTTCGTAGTTGCGTGCATGCAATATCTTCGGACGTTGGCGCATCTTACTTATTTTGTTTATTTCGTTGCGTTCTACTTCGCCTTCGCTCAAGAGACGTTGTACTTGGTTGAACACAATGGAGAAGAGTATTTGCAGATATTTTGAATAATAGATGGGCGAATCTTCAACAAGCAAAATTACTCGCACCAAACCTATTTTTGTGTCGTTTTCTACGTTGGCGCTATCTTCTATCGATTTTACTATTGAGAAGAGTATTTGTGAGTTGCCACTCCAAACAAATATCTTGTCAATTGATGGTGTGTAGTTTATTAGATTCTCAAAATATTTGAGGTTGCTTTTTTGGTTGAGAAGCAAAAATACAGGTATGTCGGGCTGATACTCTTTGATGGCTGTACTCAGATTGACAGAGGCTTGAGTGTCGAGACCAACCATAAGTATGGCAAGGTCGAAACGTGTACTCTCCATCAGTTCGAGTGCCTCGGCTGGCGATGTTACACCAGTGATGCGTGGTAATGAAAAGAGCGAATATTGATATATTTCGCCCATGAATTGCTCAAAAAATGAGTCGTCGATTTCAAGTGTGAAGGCATCGTAGAGTGTGGCAACGAAAAGTATGTTCTTTATTTTGTATTTCATCATGTCGAGATAGACATACTTTTCCAATATCTGCTTGTTGAAGAAGAGTTGCAGTGGTTGTTTGCCTGTGGTTAGCGTCTTTCTGAAATCTTCGTTTACTTGTTGTGCAACACTGCGTGGTTTGTTGTTGAATAATTCTCGTCCTTTATAGTTGTTGAGGTATCCGCACACAAGACTGGCCATGTTGGCAAGTAGTTGCATCTCTTCTTTTAAGAATGGACCAATGTCTGACTGTGGACGTTCTTCGGTGTAGAACACTTGCAGTGTGCCTTTTTTGTTGTCGAGAGTTATAAAGTTTTCGCTAATCGACCATTCGCTCTCTTTGAATCCGTCGCTGACGAATGTGGCATTCTCAAATATTATGCGAGCACATGTTACTTCGGGATATTGCCACGATTGTGGTATGATGCCTACTATTTGTTGTAGTGTGTCTTTGAGTGAAAAGTCGTTGCTTATTATACTTGATACGCTGTTGATACCATGTAGCTCTTTTTTTCGTTCGCAATGTTCGCGACTTAAATTATCGAGCAAAACCCCCGTGATATAGCCTTTTGACATAGCTAATGCTACGTCTAAGCTACCTTCACGTAGGGCTGTCTCATATCGTTCACAAGCTTGAGTTGGGAAATAGAATTCGAAAGTAGCCTCACCACTTTGGCGTAGCGGTAGTTTGCGCATGCGGCAATGAGGTGTTATGTAAAAATCGTCGGAACAATGCCACTGACCATCAAAACCGATGCGCATTGATACGCAGCCTGTGAGTTCTGATAAGAGTGTGCATAAATGTCGTACCGACATTTGTGGGTTGGCATGTCCTTCTGTGATGTTTATTATGCTATCGTATATTTCCTTTGTGTTCATTTGCTTGTGTTGTCGTTTGTCTTTTTATGATAGATGGTTACCACTTATTGTAGTGAACAGCTTCTGGATTCCATTTATCTTTGGGTTCGGGTGTCTGTGCTGGATAACCAATCGATGCTATGCCAAGTGGAACAATATGCGATGGTAAATTGAGTGCTTGACTAATGACATCGATGCGATCTTGAATAGGATATACGCCAAGCCATACAGCACCAAGTCCTAATCCGTGAGCCGACAATAGGAGATTTTCCATAGCAGCCGAACAATCTTCAATCCAATATGGGCGAGCTTCGTCTTCGAGGGCTTTGTCCATATCGCCACACACTACAATAGCGAGCGGAGCTTGAGCTAGCATCTGATGCGATTTGGTTAGAGATGCCAACGTATCGAGTTGGGCACGATTGTCAATTACCACGAAAGCCCATGGTTGCTTGTTGACTGCTGTTGGGGCTGCCATAGCGGCTCTGAGCATAGTTTCCACTTTGTCTGATTCGATGGTGCGCGACTCATATTGGCGTATGCTGGTGCGAGTCATGATGTTGTTAATAACGGCTTGGCTGTTATCTGTTTGTGTACAACCTACACCTATCATAGTAAGTGCTGCCATGGCTGTTAGAGTTTTTAGGTTCATAGTTTTTTTGAGTTATAAGTTATGGGGGATATAAATTGGGAAGTTATAAGTTTAAGGGTTTCTATTTTCGTTTTGTAATAGCCTTACTTAAACTTATAACTGAAAAATTTTTTAGCTATTATATTCCAACTTTTTCGGCTATCTTAACAATAACCTGCATAGCTTTTTCCAGACTTGGTACAGGTAGGTATTCGTATTTGCCATGGAAATTCAAGCCACCAGCAAAGATGTTAGGTGTTGGTAATCCCATAAACGATAGTCGTGAACCATCGGTACCGCCTCTGACGGGTTGTATTTTAGGTTCAATGTCGCAATCGCGCATAGCTTGTTTTGCCAGTTCTACAATGTGCATTACTGGTTCAATCTTTTCACGCATATTGTAGTATTGGTCTTTCAATTCTATTTCGGCAGTTAGCGGACCATATTCAGCGTTAATTCTGTTGACGCAATGTTGCAGTTCACGTTTGCGTCCCTCGAAGCGTGTACGGTCGAAGTCGCGTATGATGTAGTGCAGCTGTGTGGTCTCTACATCGCCGTTCATGCTAGTTAGATGATAGAAACCATCGTAGCCTTGAGTGTGTTCTGGTGTGTCGTGGCGTGGCAACATGCTCATAAATGTAGATGCTATGCGCATTGAGTTGCGCATCTTTTTGTATGCTGAACCTGGGTGTACGTTGCGACCATGGAAAGTTATTGTTGCAGCAGCTGCATTGAATGTTTCAAATTCGAGTTCACCCACCTCGCCGCCGTCAATGGTGTAGGCAAAGTCGGCACCGAACGCAGCTACATCGAAGTGATCAGCTCCCTGGCCAATTTCTTCATCGGGTGTGAAAGCTATGCGTATCTTGCCGTGTTTTATTTGTGGATTAGCAATCAGAAATTCCATGGCACTAACAATGGCTGCTATGCCAGCTTTGTCGTCAGCACCCAAAAGGGTAGTGCCATCGGTAACAACAAGGTCTTGACCAATGTAGTGCAACATTTCGGGAAATTCTTCTGGCATTAGTACAATGCCCAATTGTTCGTTTAGAGTAATGTCACTGCCGTCGTAATCTTTTACAACACGTGGACGAACATTCTTACCACTCATGTCGGGCGAGGTGTCCATGTGGGCAATGAAGCCAACTACAGGTGTCTCTTTGCCATTGTTAGCTGGCAATGTAGCCATTACATAACCATATTCGCTCAGGGTTACTTCATGCATTCCTATCGTTTTGAGTTCGCTGGCTAATGTTTGTGCAAAAAACATTTGTTGTGGTGTCGATGGTGCCAACCCTGTGTTTTCATCACTCTCTGTATAGGTCTGAGCATAGCCCAGAAAACGATCTAATATATTCATATATACTATTTTTCTATTTGCAATTTGACTATTCTTTCTTCACTCAATTATCTCGCACATCGTCAGAATTGAATTGAAAGCCCAATCGTTTACCTGTTTTAGTTTTCGATGACATTATTTCGAGGTTCATGTGTGCTAAGTCAGTTACTTTGACATTATCGTATGGTGGCACAAGCATATCAAAGTCGATGCAATATTTGAGTGCAGTTTCGACTATTTTGCGCCAATTGGCAGCATCGAGCTTTTTTTTGCCATAGTCTTTGCAACCCATTCCGCGTTGGCGTTTACCTTCAACAAAGAATGCCCCTTCGGCATTGATAAAGACGCGTGCAACGAGATAGCCAAGGTCTTCATCGCGTTCGTATTTAAATGAGTCGGTTAGGAAGTTATATATGTTGACAATGCAAGCATAGCCAAATGCAGCGTTCGATTTGACGTAGTCGGTTTGCCATGCTTCGTGGTCGCGGTCGAACTGATATACTCCTGTTTGTAGTGTCATGATGAGCGCATCTTCATCAGCGTTGATGCGCAGTACACGTTCGCTTGGCTTGATAAGTTCAACTTTAACTTGACCATCGAGTTGGGCGTTGTATTCGTTAACCATGGTGTCTATCACATGGTTGAGCTCGCGAAAACAATCGGCTGCAACTCGCATTATTTGGGATTTTAGCACCGATTTGACGTGCAACGATGCTACTATTTCGTCAGCTTTTTTATTTGCCATAGTTTTATATCTCTCTATTGTGTTCTTTCATTCATTAAGTATGCGTACTTCCAATATTTCTTTGCAGGTACTCACAACTTTAAAACGGTCATCGATACGTTGCCCAACAATCCACATTATCTCGCCACCACTTTCGAGTACCCATGCTTTCTCTTTCTCAATACGGCTCTTTTTCTGGTCGACAAAGAAATCAGATAGTTTCTTAAATCCTTTCATTCCGAGCGGACGAAATGTGTCGCCTTGTCGCCAACGTCGTAATGTGAGCGGATATGTTATCTTGTCGGCATTGAAATGTGCTATGTTGTTGTCGCGTGAGAATTGGAATCCTTCGGGGCGCAATGTCTGGTTCAGAGCCATGTGTAGCGGTGTAAATATCTCGCTCTGTTCGTGCTCAATATCAAATTCGCGTTCTTCGGTCTCTTTGTCGCGTGGAACAATGACGATGTTGTATCTGTCGACTATGGCACGGTATTGTGGGGCAAAGAATATGCGTCCCCACCGTTCTTCGTCAACGCAACGTGCCATTTTCCTAACAGTGTCGGAGTTGAACCCCTTGACAAAAAGCAATTCGAACAGATAAGGCTCAGCTATGGGCAACTCTTTGATGTGGTCCATAGAGATGAGTGTTTGTCCATCGAACTCAACAACGGCGCGTTTGGCAAATTGACGCACTTGCATATCGAACATCGAAAAAATTTGGTTCAGATGCGTCATATTGCCTCGCATGGTGTTCAAAAACGAGGGGTTGATGGCTTTGAATTGTGGTATTACATTGTGCCTTATGCGGTTGCGTGTGTAGGCATCTGATGCGTTTGTTGAGTCGGTTACATATTTTAGCTTGTGTGCTCTGCAATAGAGTTCAACATCTTGCCTTGAATAGCGTAACATGGGGCGCAGTACTCGACCTTGACGAAATTTCATACCCGTTAGGCCTCTGATGCCTGTACCTCTGACGAGGTTGAGCAAGAATGTTTCGGCTGCATCGTCGGCATGGTGTGCAACAGCAACGCCTTGTAGGTTCATCTGATCGATGAGTTTGAAAAACCATTGGTAGCGCAATTCACGAGCTGCCATTTCTATCGATAGTTTGCGTTCAACGGCGTATGCTTTAGTGTCAAAATTTGCTACGTGCAGAGGTACACTCAAACTTTCGCAGTATTGGCGTACAAACATTTCATCGCGGTCCGATTCATCGCCACGAAGGTGAAAATTGCAGTGAGCTGCTATGCAGTAGTAGCCTTTGTTGACCAAAAAATGTAGCATTGCCACACTATCGGCTCCACCACTTATGGCTACTAATAGACCTTTATTGTGATCGATGACGTTGTCTTGCTCCATTTTTCTCTTTCTATTTGTCTCCGTTTTCCAAAAGCCACAATTCGGCATCTTTGGCGGCTCGGCATCCACTGGCTGCAGCTGTTATGGCTTGTCTATAACGAGGGTCGCACACATCGCCACAAGCAAATACACCGTCGATGTTGGTATGTGAGGTGATTCCTGATGTTTTGATAAATCCGTGTTCATCGGTTGTTATGTCAGGGAACAATACAGCGTTTGGTATGTGACCAATGGCGAGGAAGAAACCATCTATTTGTATTTCAACGCGTCGTTCATCAGCTTGTCCTTTCCTATATGTGAGTATAGCTTTTTCTAATCCGTCTGAGCCTTCGAGCGATTCTGTTACGTGTTCGTAGAGTACTTCAATGTTACTTGCTGTTGCCAATTTAGCTTGCATAGCTTTTGATGCGCGTAATTCGTTGCGACGTACTATGAGGTACACTTGTTTTGCTAATCCTGATAGGTACATAGCCTCTTCAACGGCAGTATCGCCACCACCCACTACAGCTACGTTTTTACCACGATAGAAAAAGCCATCGCATGTAGCACAAGCCGATACGCCTGCACCTGCAAATCGTTTTTCACCTTCTAATCCCAAATATTTGGGTGATGCTCCTGTTGCTATTATCACTGTTTGGGCTTCAATGGTGTTGCCATCGTCGGTTGTTACTTTAAATGGACGTGTTTTCATATCCACCGATACAACGTTGCCATAACGTATGTCGGCACCAAATTTTTCGGCTTGCTCACGCATTTGCATCATAAGTTGAGTGCCGTCGATACCATTTGGAAAGCCAGGGTAATTTTCGATGATGGTGGTTGTGGTTAGCTGTCCACCTGGTTGCATGCCTTCTATAACAATGGGTTTGAGGTTTGCTCTTGAGGCATATATAGCAGCTGTATATCCTGCTGGTCCTGATCCGATAATCAGTATTTTGGTTTTGTCGTTGTTCATATTATAATATGATTAGTTTCTTGTTCGTTTGTGTTTAATTCTATTTCGTACTTGCTCACTGACATACCACTAACAATGCCTACTCCATTGTCTATGTTGGTATACACTGATGATATTCCGAACACAGGTAAGAGCAAGTATTCGCGTACCATATACGCAGAAAGTAGGTAATTGTAGTAGTCGTATGTGTGGCGATAAAGCAAAATTTCAAGTTTAAGGTTTGAATCTTTGTATTGTGGTTCAAGCTCGTCTTCTGGTATTCTTAGCGAAATGCGAGCTGTTCGTCCGTTAATCAACTCATCGGTAAACAAGCCATCGGACTTGCCCCAACTTGTGATGCTGACTGTTGACCTTGCAATATAGAAAAGATAATCGTAAAAATCGCACTCTGGGGTTCTTATTATGCTTTTACCATCAGCGGTTGTTTCGTGTAGACGCACCATTATTTGGTAGTAGTCGGTTGTTGCAGATGGGTCGGTGAGAGATACTTTGACGTTCAGAGCGTTTTCGGTATCAACTATTTGTTGAAAAAGTGTTATGGTGTCGATTGGTGTAGAAGGTAGGATAATGGTTGTTCCTTTGCATAGCATTTGGTAGTCGGTGTCTAACACTTCAATGGTTACTGTGTCGCCTTGTGTTATGCCACATTGCGGTAATTTGACGCTGTAGTGTCCACTGCTAAGTGGTTTGGTGCTTTTTATCTCTCCATTGACTGATAATGCTATGTTTGCATCGCCTAAATATGCAAAATCATTTGTGTCTTGATAGCTTACCGATTGATAGGCATTGACTACAATGTCGCTATCAGTGTATATGAATGAATTAAGAACATAGCTAGGTTGACTATTCAGTATAATGTCTGAATCGGTTTCGCAAGCAACTATTGCAACTATGCTTAATATGATTGTTGTATATTGTTGTTTTTTCATCAGAACTTAATACTATATTTCACATAAGGCCATGGCCATGCTATGAGATTAAACTGCTTGAGTTTGTACGATGAAATATCGTTTGTTTCGTTGTCGAAATTGGCTTTCCAATAAACGAACATTGGGTTTTTGTGTGCATAAACGTTGTATATGCCAAAACTCAGACATCGTTCGTTATTAGCTTTCTGCCGTTTTATGTTCACTCCTATGTTTAGGTTGTGTGATGCTGGCATACGATAGGCGTTGCGTATTCCGCTAACAGGGTAGGAGTATGTGTTTTGATTGGTTCCGAGCATTACATATCTGTTGTCGGGGATTGTAACGGGTGTACCTGTGCTATATTGCCATGTAGCACAAATATCAATATTGTTGTTGAACATAAATTTGCCATACATCGATACAGAATGTGTGCGGTCGTTATCGGCATTGTATATATTTCCATTGTTTATTTCATCAAATTTGGCTGTTGAATGCATATATGAATAGCCTACGAAGCCAGATAATCGACCAGTTTTTCGGTGTATGAATAACTCAATTCCATAGGTCTGACCAGAACCTGTGTAAAACATTGAATCCCATTCGTTGGTGAGCATTGTTTCGGTGAGTTGAGTATTGCGATATGTTTGTAAATTAAGGTTTTTCTTGTAGTACCCGCCTATCGTTATGTCTATATTTTTAACTATGTTTTGCATCATTTCGCCAGATATTTGCATTGAGTGTGGTATGCCTTTTTGTGTCGAAACGGGCACCCACATGTCGGCTGGTGATGCCACGGTAGCTACGCGCATTTGTTGTAAAAATTGTGTCATGTCAGAGTAGCTCATTGTACAATGTGTGCGTTGTGTAATGTCGTAGCTTACTTGTAAGCGAGGTTCGGCACGCACATAGAATTTGTTGTCGGGGGTTATCATACCCGAAAAGTGCATACCTGCATTGATTTTTAATTTGTCGAAGCGTATTTCATCTTCAAAATATGCGTGACTTTCGAATCGGTAAATGAGACTTGTGCGTGTACGTTCTGTGTTGGCTGGCGATGTGTATGTGCTGTCGGTTATATTTTCGCTTGTGCTATGCACCGAAATGCCAGGTGTGAATCGGTGATATGTTATCCATGCGCCAGCACGCACTATGCTTGGCATAAAGGGCATGTACCATGTAAAATCGGTGCGGGCGCTAAAGTCATTGATACCACTGTAGTATCCGTTTTTGTATTTTATATTGCCAGTGCCAACATAGTTGTTTTGCATATTTTGGAAGCGATAGCGACTGAGTGAAAATGTGGTGTTAGCAAATAGCGATGAGCCAAACACATGATTCCATCTGAGCGATGCTACAATGTTGCCCCATTGTATTTTTTGCTTGTCGTTTATCGAAACATCTTTCTTGCTGTTTTCGCCATAACTGATGGTTACATTGCGATAATTATAACCATATCCAAAATTGTCGTAACCAACGAACATACCCATATATATTCTGTCTTTGGGCGATAATATGCAGTTCAATTTGGCATGTATGTCGTAGAAACAAAACGAATATTGTTTATCGCTATTGCGTTGTATTTGTGATGAAAAAAGATCGAAGTATGTTCTGCGTGCTGATAAGATGAATGATATGCGGTCTTTTAATATAGGACCTTCAAATGTTGCATTCGATGAGAGCAAACCAATGTTGGCACAGCCAGCAAATTTTTTCATGTTGCCCTCTCGCATTTTTACATCGAGTACCGACGACATTCTACCTCCGTATCGGGCTGCGAAACCGCCTTTGATGAGTTCGGCGCTATTGACCGATTCGGCATTGAACACTGAATAGAGTCCAACGAGATGATTGGGGCTATAGAGTGGTACGTCATCGAGCATAACAATATTTTCATCGGCATTGCCACCGCGCACACTCATTCCACCATAGCCCTCTTCGCCACCATGCACACTGGGAGTCCACTCTAGCGATTTAATGACATCGGTTTCGCCCAAGAGCGATGGCATACCACGCATCTGTTCCATTGTTAGGCGTATCGCTTCGCCATGCCCATAGTGTGGATTGTCTTTGTCAACCGTAATTGTTATGTCGTCAAGCATAGCCGATGGTTGCAGATAGATAATTATCATGGTGTCGGCATGCAAATTAATGGTGGTGTTCAATGGTTTGTAGCCCACAAACGATGCTCTTATTGCACTTTTGCCTTCTGGGAGTGTGAGACTAAAGAATCCGTATCCATTAGTTCCTTGTCCGGAATAGAGTAGTGTGTCGTAGATGTTGGCTCCGATAAGTGCTTCGCCGTTGTATGCATCTTTGCAATAGCCGCTTAGTGTGAAATAGCGTGGCTTGATGGGGGCTACTATTATTTTTTCTCCTTTTACGATGTACTGAACAGGTAATCGCGAAAATATCATGTCGAGTAGGGTACTCAACTTAGCATTTGTGTGTGATAGCTTAACGTTTTTGTTGGCGTATACTCTATTGCTATAGCTTATTGTCAGACCTGTTTGTTTATTGATGAGTAGTAATAGCTCATCGGTAGTGCCATTATAATTTTGTGAAATCGTTATGTTTTGGTCAAGTGTTGTTTGGGTGAGGTCTTGGGCTTGAGTTGAAATGCATGAATATAACGTCAGAAAAAAGCACAAAAGGCGCACCAATGTACGCCTTCTGTTTTTATCGTGATATGTTTGGAATCTATTATTCATGCAGAGTCTGCCTTTCACAGACCCCAAAATTAGTCAGATATAGTCAAATAACCATCATCCGACAATGCAAATTTTTTATCAAAATGAATATTAAGTTCTTCAAAAATATCATCTAAACTCTGGTTAACAAACGATGTTGTTATCAGCACAGAGTCATCGTCGGTAATATGACCTCGTACGCCTTTTATTTGTGGGTATTTGGCAAGTATGTCAGATATTATAGTTTGCATATCGGCAGCTTCAAATTGTATGCTGATGGTGTCTGCTTGCATGTCGGCTTGTGGTGTTTGCTGTGCTGCACTGTGATTTGTTATGGCTTCGTATTGTTTTATGAAGAAGCCTTTTATGTCGCTTGCCCAAACGATGCCAATTACTAAGAATGGCAACAATACTGCGGCATAACGAAGTGTGATGCGGATTGTTTTGCCTATGGTAAAACGACGTGCATTGGTCTTGTTTTCAATATTTTTCCATGCATTGTCTTTTGTTGCAGCGGCTTTCATAGCTCGTTGTAACGCTTCTCTTTGGTCGGCTGATAACTTGCCATTGAGACACGCATCGATAATATTGGTCTGTTCTTTCTGTGACATGATTGTTTTCCCTTGTGAAGAGGTTCTATCTGAAGTTGGCTATCTCGAAAATGTTACATACGCCTTCGAGTGGATGCAACTCTTCGGCTGGATCTTCTATTTCAGCCTTCGCATTATAAGCTGCTTCGGCTTGCATATCGTTACACATTGTATCGGTCTCCTTTTCTGCAGAACCAAGCATCTGTGCAAACAATTCGAATATGAACTCCATAAGATTATCTTTTTTTGTCAGTTGTAAAAGCCACTCATTAGGCTTAATACTCTTACAAGACAATTGTAAGAACTAAAACACGTACGCAGTTTTTCCAAAAATATAAATTATAATTTATGAGTTGTGAATTTTGGGGGCTAAATAAATAGCTTCAGTATGAGGGCTACTGCAAAACCTAAATGTGTTCCGATGGCGTATCCGCATAGACCAACGACAATGCCCGGACCAATAACTGAGTTGTTTTTTAATGCGCTACCTATGACAGGAACAAATGGTGGACTGCATATCAGTGCCACCGATGTGGTGAGGGTAGTGTCGGCATCAACTCGTAGTAATGCGTTGAATATTATGTTTATTAGTATCGAAAATGTTATTATTAATATGGTGATGATGAAGAGTGAGGCATCGAGATTGGAAAATATGTCTGTGTTGACTTGTAATGCTATTGTAAAGCTAAATATCAGTATGAAGTATGTACCGGCTTCGAAGGTGCGTTGTACTTTTCTTACTCTGTTTAATAACGATGCTAATACCGAAATGACTGATATTACTAAGATGAAAACCGACTGGAATATGTTGTTCGGAAATAGATATGCTATGCTTGCACCTATGGTAATGACAATAACCGATAGCATCAATGCTTTGCACAAATGTGGTACGTTATTGCGTGTAAATAGTCCTAAAAATAGTTCATTGTCGTTGTTTCCAACAGCGATGTTTGATGATATGTTTGTGTTATTTGGCGTGCTAATAAATTTGGGTAGTATCCATCTAAGGATATGTTTGCCTATTGTCATGATGAATAGCAGATACAATGCGCTAGCAGCTATGTCGTAGGTGTTGATTTGCAGATAAATGTCATCACTAATGCCCAACGCTACTTTAAGTGATACTAAATTAGCAGTTCCACCTGTGTACAAACCTGTGAGCATTCCACATACATTGGCATATAGCATAGGATTGGCATCGCTACAGAATCCGTAGATTACAAAAGCTGCACACATACAAGCTATTAGACCTGATATGAGCGATTTAATGAATGCTGGGGCTAAATGTCCCCATGCTTTTATGTCGGTAGAAAACAACATCAGTGGTATGGCAAATGGTACGCATATCGAGGCTATATTACTAAGCAACTGATGTGTATCTTCTGTGTTCGGAATTAATCCGCTAAAACCTATTATGCATCCAAATACATAAGCCAAAACTATGCTACCTATCTTGTTGAATATGGTAAATCGATAGGTTAGCCATAGTATCAGAAGGGGCGCAAATAGGCACAATACTATTGTTAGTATTTGCGAAAACATTTAGTTAGTTGATTTGCGAAGTGTTTGATTACTACTCTAATCGGAACTTATATGTGATAGTACCCGTTTGCACGGCAGCCGCTTTGGGGTCGCTATTGAATTGTGCTTTTTTGGCTGCTGCTTCAGCCTGATTCCACATAGTTCTGTTTTGTATGGTTGTTCCTTTCGGTGTTACCGATGCTGCAGTCACTTTGCCGTATTTATCAACAACAATTTCAACCACAACATTACCAGCCTCTTGTACAGTACCTTGTGGTCGTGGTAGGCTACCAACGAGTGAGCGCCCAGTAAGTGAGAATGAACCAACGCCATTACCTTTTCCACTACCACTGCCTGTGCCACTACCTGTCCCAGTTAAATTGCCTTGACCAGAACCACTTCCGTTGCCATTGCTTGCATTGTTGCCAGTTCCTTTTCCAGAAAAGCCTTTTGAAATTGCATTTTGAGCAGCTGCTGTTTTTGCTGCTTGTTCTGCTTTCGCCTTAGCTTCTGCTTTTGCCTTAGCTTCTGCTTCTGCTTTCGCTTTTTCTTCGCGTTTGGCTTTTTCTGCTGCTTCTCTTTTTGCTTGTTCTGCATCAGCCTTAGCCTTCGCATCTTTGGCAGCTTGTTCTGCTTTGGCTTTTTCTGCCGCAATTTTTGCTTTTGCTTCAGCTTCAGCTTTGCGTTGTGCCTCTTTCAGAGCAGCGGCCTCTTCGTAGTTTTGTGTGGTCATACTCTGTCCGTCGGCACGAGCAGCAGATGGTGCCGAGTTTTGTTGTGGTGCTGGCTCTGGTTCTGCCTGTGCCACTTGTGTTGGGGTAGCGCCACCTGCCGAACCCGAACTGCCTCCACTTGCACCATAGTCGAGTATAAGTGCCTCCTCTTCTGGTGGAGTGGTACTCATCACCGTCATCCACAAAAGAAGTAGCAGCAGCAAGTGTAGTAACACTGTGCCAATGATGCCTTCGGCTTTATATCTATTGTCGTTTCTGTCCATGTATGCTTATTTGCTCCTTGTTGCCAAAATGAGCTTGTATTTATTTTTCTTGGCAATGTTCATCACTTTAACCACCTCTTTCATAGGCACTGTTTCGTCAACGTGTAATGCGATATACATATCAGAATTTTCGCCTAATTTGGCTTGCAGTGTTGGTTCAAGTTGTTCAAAGTCGACACGTTTAGTCTCTACGTAGTAACGCAAATCTTTGGTTATAGAAACCGATGTGTTAGGCTTAGCCGATGTTTGGTTGCTGCTTTGTGGCAACAACAACTTGAGTGCATTGGGGTGCACAAGTGTCGAGGTGAGCATAAAGAAGATTAGCAGCAAGAATATGATGTCGGTCATCGACGACATGCTGAATGCTGCACTAAGTTTGTTGCTTCTTTTAAGTGCCATAGGCTACTCTCCTGGTTCGTTAAGCAAGTCCATAAATTCCATTGTGCGTGCTTCGAGAATGAGCACCACTTTGTCAACGCGTGCTACAAGGTTATTGTAGGCGAAATAGGCTACAATACCAACAGCCAAACCACCTACTGTGGTTACAAGTGCGGTGTAGATACCACCTGCAAGTGTACTAACTTCAATGTTGTTGCCTGCGTTGGCCATTTCGAAAAAGGCTTGTATCATACCTGTTACCGTACCAAAGAAGCCAATCATTGGTGCACCACCCGAAACAGATGCCAATCCAGCCAATCCTTTTTCAAGTCGGCTCACTTCAATGTTACCAACGTTTTCTACTGTTGTTTGTATGTCGTTGAGTGGTCGTCCAATGCGCGAAATACCTTTTTCTATCATGCGAGCTACGGGGGTGTCTGTAGCTTGGCAAAGGGCGCGTGCCGAATCGATGTTTCCACTATGTATATAGTCTTTTATCTTGCCCATAAATGTTTTGTCCTCTTTCAAGGCACGTGTGAGAGCAAAAGTGCGCTCTACGAAAACATAAACGGCATAGATTGAGAGTAGGAGCAATACTACCATTATCCAACCACCTTGAATGGCAAGGTCGATTACGTTGAGTGTTACGGGTTCTGCGGTCTCCATGCCTTCTGCTAAGGCATCAGCCTGTGTAGCCAAATCTTGTATCATCTTTTTCTGAATTATTTTTGCCTATATTCTATTGCGCGCAAAGATAAAAAATAATTACGAGTTACGAATTATGATTGACGAATGTGCAATGAGTAACTTTTGCTAACTTCGCACAGTAATTGAAAAAGATGTTCAGACTATCATTTTTATTCTCCATATTGATGATGTTGCTTGTTGCTTCGTGCGAGAGCGACTATTCTTATCGGGGCGATATTAATTCACTATCTTTCTCGGCCGACACACTATCGTTCGATACTGTGTTCTGTGGCAGTGCGAGTGTAACAGGGCGTGTGATGATATATAATAAGTCGGAGCGCGATATTACTATTGATTGCATACAATTGCGAGGTGGTGAAGATTCTGATTTTAAAGTATCAATAAATGGTATGCAGGGTTCGCAGGTGCAAGAACAGCATTTGCGAAGTGGCGATAGTTTGTATGTATTTGTTAATGTTTTTCCGAAAACCGATACTGATAATCCGTACAGAATAATTGAAGATGATATTATTGCCATTGCAGGTTCTAATCAGTGGGTGGCTCACTTATGGGCGTGCGGACTTACAGCTAACCGAGTAACTGGTACGTTGGCAACCAATGTGCAGTGGACTAACGAGATACCTTATTTGATAACTGACACATTCACTATCGATGCAAGTGCTAAGCTAACCATTAGTGAGGGTACTGAAATTTATATGAGCAACAATGCTTATATTAATGTACAAGGGACGCTCGTTGCTTTAGGGTCGCTTCATTCGCCAGTGCGTATCAAATCGGCCAGATTGAGTTCTTTTTATTCTGACATACCTGGACAATGGAATGGTATAGCTTTAACTGCACCACATGCCAATGCTCAACTTATCTATACCGAAGTTGCCAATGCAACAACAGCTCTGCGTGCCGATTCGTCAACAACGCTTATACTCGACAATGTCGAGGTGCGCGATGCTAAATATTGTGCTGTAGATGCTTCGGTTGCCACATTGCGTGTGCTGAATAGTGTGCTTTATAATTGTGGCAGTTCGCTAATCAATGTTAGAGGTGGTGATGTAGAAATTGGTCATTGCACTTTGTATAACTATTTTAGGTGGAACACTCGCAGCGAAGCTACTGTGACGATTACTGCTGCAGAACAAGATGTGCTAACATCGACATTTATGATGCAAAATAGCGTTGTGGTGGGCAATCAGATTAACGAACTTAGCATAAGTGACGAACTCACAGCTCAGCAATGTATGATTAGTCACTGTTACGTGCGTCTCGATGATACACATTTTGCCGACACTGATGACCGATTGGAGGCTGTTATTAAAGGTAAAGAGCCTAAGTTTGTGAACACGGATAAACACGATTTTCATCTTCTACCCGAGTCGCCATTGGTTGATAAGGCCAATGCTGACTATACTTCACAGTTGCCAACCGACCACGATGGGGTATTGCGCAGTGCTGATAGTCCTGATATTGGCGCTTATGAATTGGTAGTAAGTGAATATATTGGAAATTAAAATTTATATAAACTTTAAACACTCAGATATGAAAAAACTTCTCGCAACAACTGTTGTTGCCTTAACAGCGATGAATACAGCCATGGCCGACGTTGGCATGTGGATTCCTACGCTGATGGGAAAGATTGTTCCCGAGATGCAACGTCACGGATTGAAACTGACGGCCGAAGATATTTATAGCGTCAACCATGCGTCGCTCAAAGATGCTGTGGTAATGTTCGGCGGCGGCTGCACGGGCGAATTCGTTTCCGACGAAGGTCTGCTACTCACCAACCATCACTGCGGCTACGAATACATTCAGTATCACAGCTCGGTGGAGCATAACTATTTGGCCGATGGCTTCTGGGCTATGAATCGCAACGAAGAGCTGCCTTGTCCCGACCTGAGCGTTAGCCTGCTCGAATACATCGAAGACGTTACCGACAGCATCCTCGTTGGCACCGACACCATCAGCGACTTGAAGGCGCGCAGAAAGGCCATTGTGGCTCGCATGACCGAAATGGAGAAGCGTCTGACGCAAGATTCGCGCGTTGCCGAAGTGAACAATACGTATGGCGGCAATCAGTATTTACTCTACGTATATCAGGTTTACAAAGACGTGCGCATGGTGGGTGCTCCTCCCTCGGAAATAGGTAAGTTTGGCGGCGACACCGACAACTGGGTTTGGCCACGTCACACGGGCGATTTCTCTATCTTCCGCGTCTATGCCGACAAGGATAACAACCCCGCTAAATATTCAGCCGACAACGTTCCTTATCGTCCCAAACAGCATCTGAAAATCAGCACCAAAGGCGTTAGCGAAAGCGATTTTGCAATGGTGATGGGCTATCCGGGCTCTACGCGTCTCTATTCGCCAGCCTCGTATATTAAGTATGTACAAGATTACATCAACCCACGCAACGTTGAACTTCGCACGGCAAAACTCGAAGTTATGAATCGCTATCAGGCAATGAGCGAAAAGGTTGATATTCAATATGCTGCCAAGAATGCTCATACATCGAATGCGTGGAAGAAGTGGCAAGGCGAGATAAGCGGTTTGCAAAAGACCGATGCCATACGTCGCTTGCAACAACGTGAGGCTCAACTTCGTCAGCGCAGTGCCGAGTGTGCCGCTTTGCTCGATGAATACGAGAATATCTACAACGAAGATTATGCTCTGCGTTCGGTTTGTCAGTCGTACTATTCGGAAGTCGTTCGTCGTGGTGGCGTCGAACTTGTTGATATGCTCTATCCTACATACCAAGACAAAGAGAACCCCGTTAAGCCAACCTTCGACCGCGATTTCGACTATGCACTTTCGTCGGAAATGGCAGCAGCCGTAATGACCGTTTATTGCAAGAATGTGCCTAAAGATCTTTGGCC
>JBGUYH010000064.1:0-5699 GCA_045118595.1 Bacteroidales bacterium
GCCTCTACCTCTTCGGCAGAAACGAGGTTGAAGTCGCCTGGTACGGTGTGCTTCAATGCCGATGCTGCAACAGCAAATTCGAGTGCTTCGCCTTGTGTCTTCTTGGTGAGAAGGCCGTGGATAAGACCACCAGAGAATGAGTCGCCACCACCAACACGGTCGATGATTGGGTTAATCTCGTAACGTTTCGACTGGTAGAACTCTTTACCATCGTAAATCATAGCTTTCCAACCGTTGTAGGTAGCCGAGAACGATTCGCGAAGTGTAGATACCACATACTTGAAGCCGAACTCTTTCATCATGGCTTGGAATATGCCTTTGTAGCCTTCTGCGTCGGTTTTGCCACCCTCAACATCAGCATCGGGTTTGAAGCCAAGGCAGAGTTCTGCATCTTCCTCATTACCAATACATACATCTACATATTTCATGAGCGGACGCATGATAGAGATAGCTTTTTCTGAAGTCCAAAGTTTCTTGCGGAAGTTAAGGTCAACCGAAACGGTAACACCATGACGTTTAGCAGCTTCGCAAGCCAAACGGGTGAGCTCGGCAGCCTTGTCGGAGATAGCAGGAGTGATGCCCGACCAGTGGAACCACTGCGCACCTTCCATAATCTTGTCGAAGTCGAAATCTGAAGGTTCAGCCTCAGCTATCGATGAGTGAGCGCGGTCGTAGATAACCTTTGAAGGACGCATAGAAGCACCTGTTTCGGCATAGTAAAGACCAACACGGTCGCCACCACGAGCGATAAATTGTGTGTTAACACCATAACGACGAAGTGCATTGAGCGCTATCTGACCAATTTCGTGCTTAGGAAGCTTACTTACATAATAAGCCTCGTGACCGTAGTTTGCGCAGCTAACAGCAACGTTTGCCTCGCCACCACCAGGGATAATTTTGAAAATTTCAGTCTCTACGAAACGGTCATTGCCGTTTGGCGATAGGCGAAGCATAATCTCGCCTAATGTTACAATTTTTGCCATCTGTTCTTTTTTGATAAATAGAGAATAGCTTGCCGCCATATTTATATAGTAGCAAACCATTCATATTACTATAAATTATTATTATCCAAAGATTTAGAAATTGAAGTAGTTCTTTGCGTTGTTGTAGCAAATATCCTCAACCATCTGATTTACGCGTTCTGCTTCGTAGCCAGTGTAAGGCACTTCGCCATTCTCGATGTCGGTACCGAGAAGGTTGCAAAGCGTACGACGGAAATATTCGTGGCGTGGATAAGAGAGGAACGAACGCGAGTCGGTAAGCATACCTACGAAACGACTCAAGAGGCCAAGAACCGAAAGGGCATTCATCTGCTTCTGCATACCATCTTTCTGATCGAGGAACCACCAGCCCGAACCAAGTTGAATCTTGCCCGGAATGCTACCATCTTGGAAGTTACCAAGCATCGTAGCAAGTACTTCGTTTGCACATGGGTTGAGATTGTAGAGAATGGTCTTAGCTAGCTTGCCTTCGGTATTGAGCTTATCGAGGAACTTAGCGCATTTCTTTGCTGTGGTAAATTCACCAATTGAATCGAAACCGGTATCTGGACCGAGGAGTTTGAACATCTTGGTGTTGTTGTTGCGGATTGCGCCATAGTGGAACTGCTGAGTCCAACCCGAAGCGGCATCTTGTTCAGCAAACACAATCATCATTGCGCTCTTGAACTTCAAAATCTCCTCATTTGTAAGCTCTTTGCCACCATAAACCTTATCAAAAATGGCCTTAATCTCAGCCTCGGTATAATCTTCAGCATAGAACTCTTCGATACCGTGGTCGCTCAAACGGCAGCCCATGCTCTCGAAGAAGTCGTGACGAGCTTGAAGCGCATCAACAAAATCGTTAAAATTAGAGATATTCTTATTAGCAGCCTTCGAGAGTTTCTCTACGTATGCACGGAAATCGGCAGGAATCTCCACAGCCATCGCCTTATCAGGGCGCCATGTTGGAAGCATACGAGTTTTAGCATTCTTGTCGGCAGCCACAATCTTGTGCCATTCGAGACTGTCGATAGGATCATCGGTAGTACATACCACTTTTACGTTATAGAACTCCATCAAACCACGAGGAGTGAACTTAGGATCGTTCTTTATCTGGTCGTTGCACTGCTCATAAATCTCGCGGGCTGTCTGTGGGTTGAGCGGAGTGTCGATACCAAAAGCCGTATGAAGTTCGAGAGCCGTCCAGTGATAGAGCGGGTTACGGAAAGTATAAGGAACCGTCTCAGCCCATTTTTCAAACTTCTCCCAGTCGGTAGTATCCTTACCCGTGCAGAATCGTTCATCAATACCATTTGAACGCATAGCGCGCCATTTATAATGGTCGCCCATAAGCCATATCTGAGCTATCGACTCAAAGCGTTTATTCTCAGCCACCATTTGCGGAATGAGGTGACAGTGATAATCAATTATCGGCATTTTCTCCGCATGCTCATGATAGAGTTTCTTCGCAGTTTCATTGGTAAGAATGAAATCTGGATGGATGAAAGGCTTAGCCATATTACTTCTTACATTTTATGTTTTTTATCATTTATATGCGTTTTATACACACTTTTCGTATGCACTATTCGCTTTTCGAGCCCTAAAGTACACGAAAGACACGAAACAAACAAATAAAAAGAAAAATATTTTCAATACACATTGATTTACAATGTATTACAAATACACAAAACTACAAAATCGCGACTAAAAACACATTTACTCCGTGCTTTTTCGTGCTTTTTTATGTGCAAACGTTGACAACAACATATCACACTGTTTTTCAGACACTACAACTCATTACATATACCTATTATATATAAACAATAAACATCATACATAAAAATCAACAAACACAAACAAACGAAAAAATGTGATAAAATTTGCATATATGCGCAAACGTTTGTACATTTGCCATCGTGTCAACAGAAAATATACATACAAGTACATCAAAGCCTACAATTAACGACATTGCCAAAGCACTCAATGTAACTCCATCGACTGTTTCGAGAGCATTAGCAGGCAACACACGCGTTAGTTTAGCCACGCGTGAAGCTGTTCGTAAGAAAGCCGAGGAATTGGGTTACGAACGCAATATGTTAGCATCGTCACTACGCAGAGGCACTACCGACACTGTCGGAATGATAGTTCCACGCATCAACAGACAATTCTTTAGCACTGTCATAAGTGGCGTTGAAGCCATACTCAATCCCGCAGGTTACAACCTTATCATATGCCAATCGCATGAACGTACAGGTGATGAACATAACGCATTGCTAACCCTTTTGCGCAATCAGGTTTCAGGACTCATCATATCGCACTCATTAGCTGCCGAAGAAAGCGATTTACTAACAGCGCTTCCTAAGCACAACTTCGCACTCGTACAGTTCGATCGTGTATATCCAAACCTAAACGGAGTAACAGTAACAAACGATAACTTTTCAGGTGCTTATCAAGCCACAACACACTTAATAAAAAGTGGATACAAACGCATCGGACATTTATCGGGCGACACCATGTCGAACGTATATCGTGACCGTACCGAAGGCTACAAAAAAGCATTGTTAGATAATGGTATGAGCATCGATGAATCGATAATATTCCACGATTGCATAACACGCGACAAAGGATTTTACGGCATGGAGAAAGCTATGCAAGTAAGTTGTGATGCGCTCTACTGTGCTGGTGACTATGCAGCTTTAGGCGCTATTGAATATGCCAAAAATTGCAATATCAACATACCTAACGAATTTGGAATAGTTGGCACTGGCAACGAGAATTTCTCTGAATTGATGACGCCATCGCTAACTACACTTGAACAAAACGCATTCGACATCGGCAATCGCGTAGCGCAAGCCTTTCTTGATATAAAAAACGGACAAGCAATAGCCGAAACAAACGTTGTTGTTCCTATGCGACTCGTTGTTAGAGAATCATCACGACGAGAAAAAGATAAAAACTGACAAATAAAAACCACCAATGAACTACGAACTCAGATACGCATCGCATCCCGACGACGCAAAAACATACGACACAGCACGCCTACGTAAGGAGTTTCTAATTGAAAGACTCTTTACGCCCGATGACACAAACATGGTTTACTCCATGTACGATCGCTACATCGTAGGTGGTATTATGCCTGTAAACAAAACCATAATACTTGAAACGGTTGACGATCTTAAAGCTGACTACTTTTTGCAACGTCGAGAACTTGGTATTATCAATGTAGGAGGTAAAGCAAAAGTAACAGCTGATAACGAAATTTACGAGCTCGACTACAAAGAGATGCTATACATAGGTCGTGGCAAACAGAACGTTACTTTCGAGAGCCTCGACAAGAACAAACCAGCAAAACTCTACTTCAATTCAGCTCCTGCACATAAAGAGTTACCATCAAAAAAAGTAACCAAAAACGAAGCCGACATAATGGTATTAGGTTCGCTCGAAGGCTCAAACGACAGACAAATAAACAGAATGATTATAAACTCTGTTGTCGAGACATGCCAATTACAAATGGGAATGACCGAACTAAAACCTGGTAACGTATGGAATACTATGCCAGCTCATGTGCACAACCGCCGCATGGAAGCCTATTTCTATTTTGAAGTACCACAGGAACAAGCCGTTTGTCATTTTATGGGGCAACCACAAGAGACACGCCACATTTGGATGCATAACGAACAAGCCGTTTTGTCGCCATCGTGGTCAATACACTCTGCTGCTGGAACATCGAACTACACATTTATCTGGGGCATGGCTGGCGAAAACCTCGACTATGGCGACCAAGATTTTTCAAAAATAACCGAACTAAAATAACGTAACCAATAAATAAACATAACAAACATCATGACTAACATATTTTCACTCGAAGGCAAAAATGCGTGGATTACAGGCGCATCGTATGGCATAGGTTTCAACATTGCTAAAGCATTTGTTGCAGCTGGCATCAAAAATATAATCTTCAATGACATCAACGAAGCTGCATTACAACGTGGTCTCGATAACTACAAAGAGGCTGGCATAACCAACGTAAAAGGCTATGTGTGCGATGTAACTGATGAAAACGCAGTAAAAGCTCTCGTAGAGAAAATTCATACAGAAGTTGGTCAAATCGACATCCTCGTAAACAACGCAGGTATCATCAAACGTATACCTATGCACGAGATGAAACGCGCTGAATTCCAGCAGGTAATCGACGTCGACCTTGTTGCTCCTTACATCTGCGCTTCGGCCGTTATCCCTGAAATGATGGAACGCCGCGAGGGTAAGATTATCAATATCTGCTCTATGATGTCGGAACTTGGTCGCGAAACAGTTTCGGCTTACGCAGCTGCCAAAGGCGGTTTGAAGATGCTCACCCGCAACATCTGCTCTGAATATGGCGAATACAACATTCAGTGCAACGGCATCGGCCCAGGCTACATTGCAACTCCACAAACTGCACCTCTTCGCGAGAAACAGCCCGATGGATCTCGTCACCCATTCGACTCGTTCATCTGCGCTAAGACCCCAGCTGGTCGTTGGCTTGATCCCGAAGAACTCGGCGGTCCTGCTGTATTCCTTGCTTCACACGCCTCAGACGCAGTAAACGGTCATGTACTCTACGTCGATGGTGGTATATTGGCATACATCGGTAAGCAACCTAAATAATACCGACATAAAAAAGAAACTTACATCGGCTCATCATACATATCTAACAAGGTTTGTGTATATGCTTTTTGA
>JBGUYH010000065.1:0-10498 GCA_045118595.1 Bacteroidales bacterium
ACAATCATTAACTCTGACAAGATGAAAACTACACTCATTGTTATTGGCAAAACAGACGAAGAATATCTATCATACGGCATCGAGAAATTCACATCTCGTGTGTGTCACTATGCTCCATTCGAAATTAAAATTTTACCAGATGTCAAACGAGGAAAAAACATATCCGAGATACAGCAAAAGACACAAGAAGGTGCTATGATATTGAAAGAGATTGTGGGTGGCGATATTTTAGTGCTATTAGACGAGAATGGACGAGAACTAACATCAAGGAAATTTGCCAACTTCTATCAGCAGTGTGCCAATAGTGGAGCTAAACGACTGGTATTTGTCATTGGCGGTCCATATGGCTTTTCGGACGATGTATATCAAAAAGCACAATACAAAATCTCGCTTTCACAAATGACATTCTCACATCAGATGGTTCGCCTCATCTTTGCCGAACAACTTTACAGAGCTCACACCATACTCAATGGTGAGCCTTATCACCACGATTAATTGCATCAAAATGCACAAAAAAATAAACCACCTACAATCAAAATATGATTGAAGATGGATTTTTGTGTGTCGGGGTGAGGCGACTCGAACGCCCGACCCCTACGTCCCGAACGTAGTGCGCTACCAACTGCGCTACACCCCGATTTTTGGTCTTTGCATGTGAGCGTCGTTGGTATTTCCGCTCACGACCTATCTTACATAACGATCTATATAATCACCAAATACATTATCGTTACGCTGAACTACTTCTTTGTTGTGCTTTAGAAAGCTATATTTCAACTTATCATACTCCTTTTCAAGAGCTTCTTGTTCCTCTCCTTCAGCACGTTTCAACTTCTTTGAAACAGCAAACATTGCACTATCGACACTCATTTTATACTCACGCCATACTTGCAATGAATCGTTAAGAGCTGTTCCATGAGCAGCACTCTGCTTACTCAACGTAACCCACACATGTCCAGGCTCTTTTATCAGCACTATTTTATCGATAAACAAGCGCATCATCGGACGCATGCGCAACTCACAAACTTCGGGCTGATCAACATCGCTCTCGAAGTGAAATCTTCCGTTGCGAATAACAGCCGAATCTTGTCCTTCTACCGACGAGCTACCAAATGACACCATATATATGGTCTCGCCTTCAAAACTTGCTCCGCCATACAAAGTTCCATCAACAACAAATGTATTGTCTGAACCGCACGAAGCAATGACGAACACTAAAACAATATATAATATCACTTTTTTCATAGCCGTCATTATTGGATTTCGATTTCGACCGCAAATATAACACAATTTATTTAGTTGAAACTCCATAAAAAGTATTTTCTAACTTAAATGTAACATTTCGGTTTACACCATTAATACTTTACAATATACCGGTCAGACTTTTCATATTCATGACCATAAAAGTCGATTGGTGCTATTCGAATAACATGTTTCGACCTACGATGTTCTCTACGAGGTAATTTGTATGATGTTTCGCCAACAATATCAACAACATGTTCTAATTGTGGTTTTCCTTTCGGATGTTCATAAATGACATAAAATCGGATCGAATCTGGAATGTTAACATGCCATATAAGATTTCCGTCTGTACAATCTATTTCATCAATCAGAATAGTGTTCAAATGCTGCTGCTTCGATTGTTCTGGCAATAACGATTTTTGTACATACAAATTTGTGTGCATTCTCTCTTCAAGTCCGAGAATATCACGATTAAATTGCCTATAACTAAAAAATACGCTACCCAACAATCCATTGTGTTGCCTTACTTTTTCTATTTGCATTGGCATCTCATTTGAATTTTTCCAAGGCATGGTTGAGTCGTTAATCTTATATACAGCATGCCCTACATAAACTTGCGTTCCTGTTTGTGCAAATGCGTCGGCCCACCACTTATGCAAAATGTCAAAATCGACCACTTTATGTCCTATTTCCCAATATATCTGCGGCACTACATAATCAATCCAATGCATCTGTGCCCAATGTAGGACATCGGCATAGAGTACATCGTAATCGGTTGTGCCTGCTCGTGTTTCACTACCTCGTTCATCGTCAGATTTATTGCGCCAAACGCCAAAAGGACTTATTCCGAATCGGAGCCAATCTTTTTCAGCACGAACAACTGCACTTACGCCAGAAATTAAACTATCAACATTGCTTCGTCGCCAATCGGCTAGTGTAAGTTGCAATGGATTGTACTGATTATATGTAGCTTCATCATGAAATACTTCACCTTGAACTGGATAAGGGTAGAAATAGTCGTCGAAATGAATTCCATCAATGTTGTATTTTTTCACAATCTCATCTACAATACTAACCACATAGTGCCTTACTTGTGGTAGTCCTGGATTAAGATATTGCTTATCGGCATACTTTACAAGCCAATCAGGATGCTTACGTGAGATGTGTGATGCACCACACTGATAATCGGGTTTTGGTGTTGCTCGCAGAGGATTTATCCAAGCATGCAATTCAAGTCCTCGCTTATGTGTTTCGGTTATCCAATAGGCCAATGCATCAAAATCGGAAGGCAAACCATCCACTTCGCTAACCAGATAGTATGTTAATGGTTCTATATCAGAATGATAAATAACATCAGATGATGGACGTACTTGCAAAAAGATGGTATTAAGTCCCATTTTTTTTGCTCTATCTATGATACTAATTGCCTCTTTTTTCAATGAATCGACTGGCAAATTAGGCGCCGATGGCCAATCGATATTATTAACTGAGGCAACCCACAATCCACGCATTTCACGCATTAGTAATACATCGTTGCCAGATTGCAATGTTTGTGTCCATATTTGTGTAATGCTGAAGATACAGATCAGCAGTGTAAGAGCATTTCTCATAAAATTCAACACGAAACGAACTTTTCCCATTTCACATACCAGCTGTTTCTGGCATAATATCAGCATTCAGATTATCGATATACTCAAGCAATTCTTCTTTTCCTGTTTCATTTGCTGATGAAGTGATAAAATATTGTGGCATCACCTCCCACTCCTCAAGCATTGCATTGCGATAATGCTCTACATTACGCGTCACTTCTGTTGGTTTTAACTTATCCGCTTTTGTAAAAATTATAGCAAATGGCACATCAGCTTCACCCAACATTCGCATAAACTCTCTGTCAATTTTTTGTTGTTCGTGCCTAATATCAACTAATACAAACAGACATGTAAGTTGCTGACGTTTGAGTATATAGTCGGTGATCAATTTCTGAAATTTCTCTTTTACATTTTTAGAAACACGAGCATAGCCATAACCTGGCAAATCGACCAAATACCATTGTTTGTTGATTATAAAATGATTTATTAGCTGTGTTTTTCCTGGTGTACCGCTAACTTTAGCTATGCTATGCTGACACAACATATTTATCAGCGATGATTTTCCGACATTTGATCGTCCGATGAATGCATACTCTGGCAAATTATCTTGCGGACATTTTCTATAATCTTGATTACTAACAAGAAATTCTGATGATACAATACGCATCTGTTGTTGTTTTTATCATTTAAATTGAAGTTGTATTCGCTCCACACCATCAGCATCGCGCGTAACGGCAGACGAGGATACACTTGGTATTGAGGCTATATCGGGTAATACCGAATCCATCTCAATATCTTCATCTGGTAATATTTGCATTGCGACAACCGGTAATTCAAACGAGGAGAAACTTCGTCCCAAAGTTATCTGAATTTCTTCAACGTCACGTATTGAATCTTGATCTGGCATGATACGAAAACCATCGACAGTAGCCTCTAAAAAGTAATTTTGGAGGTCGACAAGCAAATCACGTACTGAAAAGCCAGGTTTTAGTTTTTTGAGATGCTGTGATATATCCACCATGCCACTCATTACACTTGAAATTAGTCGATTGTCTTAAAACACGTTACGAAATTAAATAATTTTTTTTAAAATGCCAAACCTATCACAAGAACATCATCGGTTTGTTCGCACTCCCCTTTCCAATTTTTGAAAAACTTATCAAGATATTGACGTTGTTCACCAATTTCGCATATCGACATGAGGCGGAACATATCATCCATTCTGTATGTTTTCAGTTTTCTGCCATCTATACCACCAAATTGCGACTCAAGCCCATCGGTTGTAAGATAGAGTATGTCGCCCTTTTCAAAAGTACACTCCGTCTCAACGAACGGACGTGACAGAAATATCTCATCAATGTCGCCAATGCTACGTTTCACTCCTGTAACATACTCCATTTGTCCATTAGCCCTAACTATACGTGCCTTATGACGTGCCAATGCCATGGATACAACACCAGTTTTGTTATTAATGCATACAAGCGAAGCATCGACACTATCGCTACCCAAAGCATTGCTATTATTGCGGAGAATGGAACGTAAACGTATGTCGAGTGTTTGAATTAGTTCGGCTGCCGACATTTCTGATGTTGATACCATATCATTTAAAATGGCAGAGCAAACCATTGACACGAATGCTCCTGGTATGCCATGACCTGTTGCATCGGCACACAACACGAACTGACGGTCGCCGATGGCATAGAACCAATAGAAATCACCACTAATATTCTGACATGGCTTATAGTATACAAAATGCCCTCGCAACAACGGACTATTGAGCACCGATTCAGATGACAATATATCGCGTTGTATTCTACCTGCATATTTTATCTCGCGATTAAGACGTTCATTGGTGCGTTCGAGTTCTAATTTTTGTGTTTGAAGTATCGATGTTCGCCTAACCACTTCGTGCTGCAGATGCAAATTTTGTTGATATATCTCGCGTTCGCGCTCTTTAATCATCTCAACAACAACATTGAGAGCTATAATAATGGCAACAAGAATTGTTATTATTATGATAATAACCCAAACGGCTTGCCAGAATATAAGTGCTTCAAGTTTCGACTGCTTTTGATTAATTTTTATGGCGTTTGATAATATTGTTGTATCGCGCTGATGAACCATGTTGCGATAGGCCAAATTATGATTAAGCATAGCCAACTGCAATGAGTCTGATACTTCTGACATATGTACAACTGTTCGGTATTCACTTTCATAATCGCCTTTATTGCAATAATATAACCCTAACACACTATCATATCTGGCTGTTAAACGAACTACGTCATGACATATATTTACCATATCATTACGGCTCAATATCGACCATGCGCTATCTAGTTTATTATAATGGATAAGTAACTCTGCTTCTGACAATAAGAAGAATGCATTACCTACATTTAGCCTGTCATTATTAGCTACATTTAGATAGCTATCTACACATATTTTTGCCGATTTATAATCGCCCGTAATGATGTAATATTCGGCCAACATGCCAAAAGCGTTCAGACCATAACACTCTGACATACCTGTTATGTTTATGTCAGATTTAAGACGTGCCACACAATCGCCAGCATTTGTCATATCAAAAAACGGATTGTGCAGATATTGATACATTTCCGACATATCAGATACAAAAAGCATCATATCATCATTACTCATCTTGCGCATTTCGTTCAGATACACATTGGCTTCATCATAGTCGCCCATAAGAGTAAAAAGTCTATGTATCTCACACAATACAGAGAATCTATCGATATCCATTTCTTCGTCGGTGCAATGGCTCAATATTTCTCGGCACATATCAAGAGCGGCAGGAAAGTTACCATCATCACCTAACTGTCGACCGATAGCCAATCGACATGCTACGTATGAGTGTTGATCATCGAACAATGTTGACAATGCAGCTGCATCTTTGTAGTATTGCAACGATTCATATGATTTGCCAAGTGATCTCAAAATATCGGCATAGAGCATCAAAGCTTGCATTTTGTATCGTAGCTGATGTTCTGATAGTTTTTCTGTTTTGTTGAATGTTTTGATCGATTGTTCGAGCATATTAGTAGCCAAATCTATCTGCCCCATAAAATAGTGTGTATGAGCTATATCTACTTGTACACATGCTCGCTGTATTTCGTTGGTGGCATATTGGTAGGCTTTAATTTGCAGCGACAATGCCTCGTCGCTCTCTGATGCATCAAAGAGTGAATCGGCTTGAGCCAAAAGTGAGTCAATTGTTATAACAACTTTTTCGTCGTTACCCACTGTTGAACATGCCCAACAAAACCACAATACAATTGCAGCGAATACTAATGATATATATCTGAATGACATCATGCTAATTCAAATCCTACAATTGAATAATCTACTTTTTGCACGGCATCACGACTCCATTCGTTTAGCCATTTTTCAATATGCGCTCCACGTTCTTCTATTGGAATACCAACGCTTCTGTTCAGTATTTCACGGAATCGCGATTGACCCAATTTTTCACCTGCCGTACCACCAACTATAGAATTCACTCCGTCGGTGTACAGATAAATAGAATCACCTGCCGAATAATCAACAAATGTATCGGTATACTCAACTGGTTCTATATCTTCATCGATGTAGCCAAAATGTGTTTTGCTACCCATAACATACTGCATTTGTCCGCCAATACACATACCAAATGAACTATTTAGTGCGGCTACATTAAATCGTCGTTGTACCGTATCGATAATAACAACCGACACACCCATTGCATTGCGTTGGTTAACATCGGGCATCATTCTAATAAGTGAAAGATTAAAGTCGTTTATTATTTCTGATGCCACAAATGAAGAACGATGCATAGTAACATCGCTCAATATTGTGATGCCTACCATGGTTATAAGTGAACCTGGCACTCCGTGCTCAAAACAGTCAGCGCAACACACTACTATGTACTTATCGAACTGACGGAACCAATAAAGATTACTACTAATAACATTGGCTATTTTGTACACTATAAAAGAACCTCTAAACTCGGAATAATTAAACTTAGAGATGTCGGGCAACACGCCTTCTTGAATAACACGTGCATAAGCTTGACTACGCACTATGTCGGTATTGCGATTACTTATTTCATTCTTTTGCTGTACTAGCTGCTTTGTTTGGCGTGCCACTTCACGTTCCAAACGCTCGCGTTGTTCAATATCGATGCGTTCACTTTCATTACGTCTATATCGAATGATAAGCATTCGCACCAATACCATAGATACCACAATAACAAAACCTATCAAGCCACATAATATAAGCTTCATTTTAGCCGATGATAAGTCGCTATTTTTGCGCACAAGCATCACATCTTGACTTATTATCGTAGTGTCTGACTGATAAAGATTATCAATATCACCCGAACGTTGAATGGCGTGTTGAGCATACTTACGCACATGGAGTTCATTGACCTTTTTAAGCATATGCGCTGCATTATGATAATCGCCTCTGCTTATATATATGCTCTCCCAACATTTATAATAGCCTGTTCCGAACTCAAGCATACCTTTGAGTTTGGCTGGTGGATTCGACTTCTTTATAATAGCATAGGCCTCTTCGAAATTGCCCATATTTATATAGATAAGCGCCTCGAATAAATCGACATGATAGCTCGAATAAAGACTATTGAATATAACGCCATGTTTATATACTGGACTATCTTTACAGATCTTGATAAAACGCAATGCTTCATGATATTGCCCTAAATAGTTATATATCTTGGCTGATTGCAGATATAGACACCACATTTTGGGTGCGTTGCCTACCAATTCTGAAATCTGAAGCAAACGTAACGAGCAATCTAAAGCATCTTCGTATTTGCCTATATACAGATAATGATTAGCTTTTAAGAATAAGAAATCGGCTTCGTAATATAAGTCGGTAAGATAAAAACCTTCACGCTCTATAATGTCGCCATACTGTTTCACCATATCAGGAGCACGCATTTGTGTGTAGACCTTATATAGTTGCAACTGAGCCACAAAACGCAAAATAGGGTATTTTTCGCTCACTTTGTTATCGAGAATTCGTCTCGACAACATAGCCGATTCAACATGATGATTATCCTTTTCGTACGCCTCAGATGATAGCAACACGGTGTAGGCTGCAAACACCTCATCGCCTACCTGAGCCGAATACATGCGTGCGGCATCGTAATATGTTATTGATTTTTCAGCATCAACAATAAACCAATAAGTACCCAAGCCACTATATGCCACAGCAAGCATGCGCAAACTAAAGCTATCTGTTCGAGTTGCAAAATAATCGGCCACCGATTGTAATACTTCTTGCGATTGGCTGGCATCAACTGAATACTTCAACAATTTTGCATACGCATCAATAGCTTTGTAAGCATAATATGTATCAGAATCGCTTACTGTTCGATAGGCTTCATCTAACCAAAAATAGGCTTGCTGCAAATCATCGCATATTATACTATGCTTGAACGAATCGACAGATGCAGAGAACATCTCATACAGCCTATTAGAATACGCTGTCTGAGCTTTCGCTGACACAACACCAAATGCTGCACCGAGAACCGAAGCAATTATGGGGAATAATGATATAAAAAAATATTTAAACCTTGGACTTATCACTTTTTCTATTGGAATTTCGGATTTACAATCTTCCTTTCCATACGAAAAAGCCTATTTCAAAGTTTTCATTTATATGTGGTTCGTGATTAAAAATACCAAAAACAGATGATCCGCTACCCGACATTGCCGCATAAACAGCCCCTTCTGCATACATACGCTGCTTCAATTCTGCTATCATTGGATATTCGGCAAATACAGACTCTTCAAAATCGTTGACTAGCAAATTTTTCCAATCTTCTATTGGTCGTTTTACTATATCGGTAATACTAACCTGAGGACGATGTGGTCCCACTTTACTATATGCGACCTTAGTAGGTACTGACACAGGTGGTTTTACCAAAACAATCCAATATCCACCAATATTAATTTCTATAGGAGTTAGTATGTCGCCTATTCCAGTTGCGAACTGCGGTCGATTCTCGATAAAAAAAGGACAATCGGCACCAATGCTTGCCGACATTACAGCTAATTCTGCATTGGTAAAGCCCAAATTAAGCAATTCGTTGACATAACGCATCACAAAAGCAGCATCAGAAGACCCACCACCAAGTCCTGCACCTGTGGGTACTACTTTGTGCAAATGCAAACCAACAGTTGGCATTGCATGTCCACGTTGTTGTGCTGCATTTCGCAAATTGAGCAAAGCACGTATGCACAAATTTTTCTCTGGCGGACAATCGACATCTAAACCCGATGCTTGCCACACGTACGGTTCTGACACTTCTGTTGGGAACACTATTTCGAGGGCATCAGACAAACCTATGGGATAAAACACCGTTTCGATGTTGTGATAACCATCTTGACGTTTCTCTACTATATTGAGCCCTAAATTTATTTTAGCGTTTGGATATACTAACATACTATAAATCAATCGTAAAAATAGATACGTTTTACTCGTCGACCAATACCTGTCATTATTTCGTAAGGTATGGTACCTATAAGATCCGACATCTCCCAAACAGGATTTTCATCACCAAAGAGCGTAACAACATCGCCAACTTGAGCCTCTGGAACATCTGTCACATCGACCATGCATATGTCCATACATACATTGCCTGCAATAGGTGCTCTCTTGCCTTTTATGATGACACTGCCCACACCATTACTCAATCTACGATCGAGACCATCGGCATAGCCTATAGGTACGACGGCAATGAGTGAGTCGCGTTTTAGCACCGTTTTCCGACTATAACCAACTGACTCTCCTTTCGACACTTTTCGTATCTGTGATATATACGATTTCAATGTTACAACATTGCGCAACTTACTATTGTCGATAGCCGAAACGCCATAGAGTCCGATGCCCAAACGAACCATCTCATATTGGTGGTCAGAAAAACGTTCGATACCTGCACTATTGAGCACATGACGTAAAAATGCATATCCTAAATGCTTATGCAAATTATCGGTAGCTTGAGCAAAAATTGACAATTGCTTCTGTGTAAAAGCATCGTGCTTTGCCTCATCGCTACCTACTAAATGTGAAAATGCAGAAACTACAAGTAAATTACCACATTGAAGCACTGTTTGAGCCACATCTTCCATGTCGGTGAGTTCAAACCCCGAACGTTTCATACCTGTATCGATTTTAATATGTATTGGAGCTTGAGCTATATCAAGACGATGTGCCATTGCCGAATATTTACGAACAGCATCGAGTGTTGATAATTCTGGTTCAAGAGCATTATTGAGCATTACATCATAGCTATGTTCTTCTGGGTTCATCACTATGATTGGCAATGTGATACCAGCCTGACGCAAATCGACACCTTCATCGGCAAAAGCAACACCTAAGTAATCGACACCTTGCTGCTGCATAAGTTTAGCTATTTCAAACGACCCTGTGCCATACGAATAGGCCTTAACCATAGCCAATAATTTTGTTTCGGGCTTGAGAAAAGAACGGAAATATGCAATATTGTGAGCCAATGCCCCCAAGTTAACTTCCATCACAGTACGATGATGCTTCTGCTCCAAGAGCGAAACTATTCGTTCGAAATGAAAGCTACGTGAACCTTTGAGTAATATGGCTTCATCTTTAAAATCGGCCGTCGACATGCT
>JBGUYH010000066.1:0-11331 GCA_045118595.1 Bacteroidales bacterium
AAAGACATGGCTCCGCAGCCTTAAAGTTTGCGAATTGCAATACGATAAGGACGGAAAGATTCTCACTATCGAAGGTCTTGATAAATAATAAACTCTGACAATAATGGGATTCCACTCAATTGTAGTGGGGTCTCATTATATTTTATTCGTTTCAGAAAAGGCGTAATGAAAAATATCGTAATGAAAAATATCGTAACAACAATATTATTACTATCTCTTATTGTTGTAGCATGTGATAAGGATGAAGAGTATGAGAGCATTACTGAAATTTCAGAATATGTATTTGCCGACAATGGTTACAATCATGATTCGCCTCTGACACCACCGCAAATTGAGACCGATAATGTCATAACGATAGTGAGAAATAAGAAAGATTTCAACAATATATTTTCATCATATTCATCGTTAACCCCGATAAATTTCTCAATCAGTAGCATGTTACTGATTTCCGATTTTGCACCCAATGGAGTAATAGGAATAACTTCTGAGATAAATGAAAAAGAAAACGAAAAAGGTAAGTATATAGTCTCTGTTGATGTTAGTACGGATATGACATGCGCATTTGAACGATGGTCGGTTGCATACATTGTTCCTAAAACAATCAAATCAGAAGATATTGAGTTGCAAGTTAACTATAAGTAACATCATACATCAATAGTTAATATGCAGATAGCATAGGCATCGATAAAGTTGTCTATGCTTTTTTTATGTCAAATTGACCGATTACATTTTTGGCACATACCTTGTTGAGTGGCGCGTTGGTGATGAAAATAGAAATCGAACTATGGACTACGTAAATCAGAAAAATCTTGAAACACTCGACAGGTTGAGAGCTCAACTCATCAAAGCCGACCATTGGCCAGTGAGATATATGTTTAAGTTTATTGCACCAAACAACGAACTTGTACTCAAAAACTTATTAGCAACAATGCCAGCTAACGGACAAACGAAAGTGATGCCCAGTCATGGCGGACGCTATGTGTCGGTTACGCATGTCAACAATATGTATTCTGCCGACGACATTATAAAGTTCACCATCAAAGCTACTTCTGTCGATGGGGTCATTGCATTATGATTAGAAAATAGAGTGTTGTTTCTTTGCATAAAAGGTATTGCACAGAGTCTCTACAAGATGTATACGTTGCTTGCAATTAGGAATTCTCGTCAATCGTCAATCGTCATTAGTAATTAAATAACTATCTTTGCACGCTAATTGACAGAATATTATTTTTAAAACAGCGATAAAACGATGAGTGAAGAGAAGAAGTATAAACGAACACTTGTAACATCGGCATTGCCTTATGCCAATGGTCCGGTGCACATCGGTCACCTTGCTGGTGTTTATGTGCCAGCCGACATATACGTGCGTTATCTTCGTTTGAAAGGCGAAGATGTTCTTTTTGTAGGTGGTTCAGATGAGCATGGTGTGCCTATTACCATTCGTGCACGTAAAGAGGGTATCACACCACAAGATGTTGTCGATCGTTATCATACACTCATCAAAGATTCGTTTAAAGAGTTTGGTATCTCGTTCGATGTCTATTCACGCACATCGTCGAAGATACATCATGATACAGCTTCTGAGTTCTTCAAGCGTCTATATGATAAAGGTGAGTTTGTTGAGCAAGAGAGCGAACAATATTATGACGAAGAGGCAAAAACATTTTTAGCCGACCGTTACATTGTGGGCGAATGTCCACGTTGCCATGCCGAAGGTGCTTATGGCGACCAATGTGAGAAATGTGGTTCGGCACTGTCGCCTACCGAACTTATCAACCCAGTTAGTAAGTTGTCGGGTTCAAAGCCTGTAATGCGCAAAACAAAGCATTGGTATTTGCCTCTCGACCGTCATCAAGGTTGGTTGCGTAAGTGGATTCTCGATGATCACAAAGAGTGGCGCCCCAATGTGTATGGACAGTGTAAGAGTTGGCTCGATATGGACCTGCAGCCACGTGCCGTAACTCGTGACCTCGATTGGGGTATACCTGTGCCTGTTGAAGGTGCTGAGGGTAAAGTGCTCTATGTGTGGTTCGATGCACCTATTGGTTACATCAGCAATACAAAAGAGATTTGTCCCGATACATGGGAAACATGGTGGAAAGACCCATCAACACGTATGCTCCACTTCATTGGCAAAGACAACATCGTGTTCCATTGCATCGTGTTCCCTGCTATGCTTAAGGCTTATGGCGATTTTAATTTACCAGATAATGTGCCTGCCAATGAATTCCTTAACCTCGAAGGTGATAAGATTTCGACCTCGAAGAATTGGGCTATTTGGATGCACGAATATTTGCACGACTTCCCTGGTAAGCAAGATGTATTGCGCTACGTGCTGACAGCTAATGCACCAGAAACAAAGGACAATGACTTTACATGGCGCGATTTTCAAGCTCGCAACAACAACGAACTTGTTGCCATATTTGGCAATTTTGTCAATCGTGCAATTGTACTTACACACAAATATTTTGGCAGTAAAGTACCTCAGCGTGGTCAGTTGTCTGATTACGATAATGAGACCATCAAAGAATTTGTTGACGTAAAGAGACAAGTTGAGAGCTATCTTGATGTGTTCCGTTTCCGCGATGCACAAAAAGAGGCAATGAACCTTGCACGTATCGGTAATAAGTATCTTGCCGACACAGAACCATGGAAACTTGCTAAAACAGATATGGAGCGCGTGGCTACTATTCTTAACCTCTCGCTTCAGATAGCAGCTAACTTAGCCATCGCTTTTGAACCATTCTTGCCATTCAGCGCTGCCAAATTGCGTCAGATGTTGGGAATGAACGAATGTAAGTGGAACGAATTAGGTTCTGTTAACTTGTTGCCCGACGGACACGAGATAAAGCAAGCTGAATTGTTGTTCGAGAAGATTGACGATGCACCTATCGAAGCACAACTCAATCGTTTGGCAGAGATAAAGAAACTCAACGAAGAGGCAGCTAAAGCAGCCGAAGCAGCTAATTGGAAACCTGAACCAGTTGGAGCTCCTGTCGACTTTGAGACATTTGAAAAACTTGACATACGTGTGGGTAAGATTCTCGATTGTCAGAAAGTACCAAAGGCCGATAAGTTGCTACAGTTCAAGATTGACGATGGTATGGGTGGTCGTACCATTGTTAGCGGTATAGCTGCCTACTACAAGCCTGAAGATTTAATTGGTATGGAAGTATGTTTCATTGCTAACTTCCCAACACGTAAACTTAAAGGTGTTGAGAGTCAGGGTATGATACTTTCAGCAATGGATAAAGATGGTCGATTGGTGGTAGCTTCGCCAAGCAAAGAAGTGGCACCAGGTAGCAAAGTTTGCTAAACACTGATATTGTTTATAAATGAGATAGGAGCAGGTGAATTGCTTATTTAGTAATTCATCTGCTCTGCTTTTTTAGAAAAAGCAAATGCCTAAAATACTAAGGCAACAAATATAATTTTGTAATTTTGTAGTCGTCTTTTTGTTTTAAAGTAGAGCATAGAGACTATATATAACTAACGAAAAAAACAGAGTTGTGAAATCGGAAAAACGCCGTAGTTTGTTATCACGCATTACTATTGTTCTCGTGATATTCCCAATGATTCTTAATGTTGCACATCTTATCAACATTAACCGTTCATGTCAAAACATTTTGGGTAAGCATTTTGAAAATCAAGTTTTATCAATGCATAATACATTGGATTTTCGTGCCGATGTTGATCGTGATAGAATTGAATTTTATCTCAAAAATCTTATAGTAGCATTTCCTGGCATAAAGGAAGAGTTGACCAACGACGATTTTACGTTGTTGCAGAAAGAGATGGTTATAGGCAGAAACTTGCAAAAGATGCATGGCTATGTAGCTACTGATGCCGAAGGAAATATCAGAGTATCGTCGTATGACGATTACGAAGATGACGCGAGTGGTAGTTTGCGTACATTAGCTAAATATGTATTAGGAACAACATCAGGCTCTTTTTCGGGTTTCGCTTTCATGCCTAAATATGGTCCATGTATCGTGTCGGCTCTTGTAGTCAACGATAGCGAGGATAACAGAGCCGCTGTTGTTGTGGTGGTTGAAGAGTCGTATTGGGACAATGAAAACCTAGAATGGCAAGGCAATTTTGTCGATATGACAATATCTGTTTACGATAAAGATGTGTGCGTAGCATCGGGGGCATACAAAGCTGAAGATGTACAAGTGATAGGAATGAAAATGCCTAATGAGTGGGTTGTCGATGCTTGTTACACCGAAAAACGTACAGTTAGCACCATTGATAAAAATGGTGGAGTGTCATATCAGTCGGTATTTAAGCCCATTATCGACTATAAGGGCGATGTGATAGGTATTTTGCATGGTGGACAGAGTGTAGAGGTGGTAACCGATTTGCGCAACGATATAAGCATCGATGTGGTTATTATGTCGGTAGTTATCAGCATAATACTCATAGTGGCATCGTTCTTCTATTTCCGTCGCCGAATAACAACACCTCTCGTTAACTTAGTTACTGTGTCGCACAAGATAGCAGGTGGCAATTTAAGTGTTGATATGAGCGATGATGGTCATGCCGATAAGGAGATTTTTGAATTAGGACAAGCAATGTCGGTAATGCGCAATTCGCTCCGAAATACAATAGGGGCGGTGATGAAGGTTGCTAGTCAGTTGCAGTTAGCAAGTGAGGGATTGAGTTCGGCATCGGCTCGTTTGTCAGATGGAGCAAGCCGACAAGCTGCATCGCTCGAAGAAATTTCGAGCTCGCTTGAAGAGATGACAGGTAACATACATCAGAATACCGATAACTCGATAGCAACCGACAGATTGATGGAGGCTGCCGACAAGGCGGTTAGTACTATAGCTGCTACAGCTGCCGAGAGTATGAACGAGACAAAGGCCATATCAACATCGATAACAGAGATTGACGACCTGGTTATGCAAACCAATATATTGGCACTTAATGCCTCAGTCGAAGCTGCACGAGCAGGCGCGGCTGGTAAGGGCTTCGCAGTTGTAGCAAAAGAGGTCGGACGCCTTGCTGACCAAACACGTGACGCTGCTGCTAACATTAATCATACGGCTAAAAAGTCGATAGATGGCGCCGAACATATATCTAATTTATTGGATGCAGTGATGCCACAGATAAATGAAATAACAAATTTGGTGCGTGAGATAACAGCATCGAGCAAAGAGCAGGGTATAGGTGCAGACCAGATAAATTCGGCAATTGCTGACCTTAATAAGGTGACACAAGAGGCTGCGGCTCATTCTGAAGAGGTAGCAGCAAGTGCCGAAAATTTGCAGGGTACAGCAGAGCGTATGATGCAAGCTGTGAAGAAATTTAGAATATAGAAATAGCAAATTTGTTGTATAACAAGAGAAGGAACGGCTATTGCAGTCGTTCCTTCTCTTGTTTTCTTCCTCACTATAAATATTTGCATGATATATGAGCATTATTTATTGCTAATATGTGAATGTGCAAATAGCGAGTGTGTTATGACATCTGCGCTGCAAAATCAATAAAATAGAAAGCATAGTTTGAAATGCATAATATAGGGAGAAGTGTCAATAATTAATAAAAAAGGTGCGTTAGGTATTGCATAGAAAAAATAAACCTTATATCTTTGCACCGCAATTGGAGAAAACCCGTTGCATACATGAGGCGGCCCGTTCGTCTATCGGTTAGGACGAGAGATTTTCATTCTCTAAAGAGCAGTTCGATTCTGCTACGGGCTACGATTTTGAATATTTAATGTAATAAAAATGGCAAATCATCAATCGGCAATCAAGAGAACACGCCAGATCGAGAAGCGCAGATTGCACAATCGCTACTACGCAAAGACCGCTCGCAATGCCGTGAAGACTCTTCGTCAGACTACTGACAAGGCTGCTGCAACTGAGTTGCTGCCAAAGGTTTCTTCATTGTTGGATAAGCTTGCAAAGAACAACATTATCCACAAGAACAAGGCTGCAAACCTCAAGTCGAAGCTTGCAAAGCATATCAATAAGCTTGCTTAATCCGTTGAGGGTTAAAGGCTATTGACAGGTAACACGATATTATCGCGGCCCGTTCGTCTATCGGTTAGGACGAGAGATTTTCATTCTCTAAAGAGCAGTTCGATTCTGCTACGGGCTACCTGAGCAGTTCACCAAAGAGGTGAGCTGCTTTTGCTTTTTTATGTTTGATGATTGAACACAACCATTCTTTGCTATGAGAGAACCCCTATTTACACGTAGTTACGTGTTTATCGTTTGTGCCAATTTTTTGTTTTACATGGGTTTCTATCTCATAATGCCTGTGTTTCCGTTCTATTTGGCCGATATGTTTGGTGCCGCTAAATCAGAAATTGGTTCGGCATTGTCGTGCTACACTCTTGCCGCTTTGCTTATGCGCCCTTTTTCTGGCTATCTGATGGATGCATTTTCGCGCAAGCCAATATATCTGTTGGCATATACTGTCTACACTATCGTGTTTAGTAGTTATATCATGGCGTGGTCGCTTTCGTTTTTTGTGCTTATGCGCATAGTGCATGGTTTTGCTTTTGGAATGACTACTGTGGGTGGAAATACTATAGTTATTGATGTTATGCCATCGGCAAGACGTGGTGAGGGATTGGGTTACTATGGAATAGCTAATAATTTAGCTATGGCTATTGGACCAATGATAGGTCTGTTTTTGCATGGTGGACATTCATATACGTTCACTTTTGCTTGTTCATTTATTGTTTCGACCATCGGACTACTATGTGCTTCAATGGTCAAGGTAAAGCCACGTGTGCCAATTAGTCGGCCACCATTGTCGTTCGACCGTTTTGTGCTGCTAAAGGGTATTCCCGCGGGTGTGTCGCTATTCTTTTTGGCCATGCCTTATGGCATAACTACAACGTATGTGGCTGTGTATGGTGGCGAGATAGGCGTAACTGTTAGTTCTGGCTTGTTTTTTACGCTATTGGCAGTAGGCATTGCTGTGTCGAGAATGTTCTCTGGTAAACTTGTCGACAAGGGGTATCTTACTCATGTTATCAAGGTAAGTATGTTGCTGGCTGTAGTGGTGTTTGTTATGCTTGGTTTGTGTAGTAGTGTGGCGCAGATAAGTGTCGATATGGCTACTATGTTGTATTTGGTTGGGGCGCTTCTGATGGGCGTGTCGTTTGGTACTATGTTCCCTGCTTATAATACATTGTTTGTCAATTTAGCCCCCAATAGTCAGCGAGGTACTGCGGTGTCGACATACCTCACGTCGTGGGATTTAGGCATTGGTGTCGGATTGTTGTGGGGTGGTGTGGTATCGGAGTGTGCTGGCTTCGATGTGGCTTACTATATAGGCACAGGTCTGACCATTGTGTCGTGGGTATTATTTTGTCAGTATGTAGCTCCGCACTATCAGCAGAATAAGGTCAGATGATGACATGCGATGTTGTATGGTTTACGAATAAAAAGAGAGAAGGTAGTAGCCTGTATGAGTTACTATCTTCTCTTTTCTGATAAAAAATGTTCTGTTAATTCTCTTGTATGGCACTTATTTCGGCAGCATAGCTTGAACTAACATGGCGTTTGTCGAATGGACAAATGAGTAACACATTGGAGTGGTCAACCACCATGTAGTTTTTCAGTCCTTGCACTATGCACACCTTTTCGTTAGGTACGTTGATGAGGTTGCCAGCCGACTCTTTAAGTACAGCCCTACCGCTGGTTACAGCGTTACCCATATTGTCGCGTTGTGCATGTTCGTACATCGAATCCCAGCTACCCAGGTCGCTCCACGAAGCATCGCTCTGTTCCACATAGACGTTGTTGGCACGTTCCATAACGGCGTAGTCTATTGATATATTGTCGCACTCATCGTATACGTGTTGCACAATGTCGTGAGTCCATGCTGTGTATGGTATGCTATTTAGTTGGTCGAATTGGTTTTGCACATTGGGTAGGTATTTGGTTAGTGCGTTTTCGATGGCTTGTTGTGTCCACACAAATACGCCCGAGTTCCAGCAGAACTCACCACATTCGAAGAAGATGCGAGCCATTTCGAGGTTGGGCTTTTCGGTGAATGTTTTGACGTTGTAGAGTTGTGGGTATTCATCGCCCGTAGGTTCGCCAAGTTGTATGTATCCGAAGGCTGTTTCGGGGCGATGTGCTTTAATGCCTATGGTGACAAGAGCGTCGTGTGTGCTAGCAAAATTGGCAGCAGTGCTAACGCTGTTGATGAACTTGTTGTTGTCGAGTATGAGATGGTCTGATGGTGTTACGATGTTGATAGCTTGTGAGTCGATTTGCTTTATGTAGGTATTAGCAAAAGCAATGCACACTGCTGTATTGCGGCGCGATGGTTCGCATAGTATGTTTTGTGCCGGCACATCGGGTAGTTGTTCGCGCACAAAGGGGGCATACTCCTCGTTGGTTACAACAATGAAGTGGTCGGGTTCGCACAATGGGCGAAAACGATCGTAGGTTATTTGTAGCATAGTGCGACCTATGCCTACAAGGTCGAGAAATTGTTTGGGCATCGATGGTTGACTCAGAGGCCAGAGGCGACTTCCGCGTCCACCTGCCATTATTGTGCAGAATAGATGATTCATGTGTGATACAAGACTAATTTTTATTATAACAAGTAAGACAACGAATTAGCCTTCTTGTGTGCTGTTGGTGAAAAATATGTAATTTGTTCTGAAAACGTATACGTATTGAGTTTATGAGTACATTGTTATTATCTACGATAGTGTAGTGTGCTTTGTTTCTCATTAATTATGAAATTCTGATTTGTAACCCGTGACGTGTAATTCGTTTTTTACTATTTTTGGTGGCAAAAATGTTGAATAGAACAATATATGTTTGGATTGTCGGTGTTTGAGCGGATAGGTAAATATTGCTTATTCATGGGACAGGTGTTTCGCCGTCCAGAAAAATGGCGCATATTTGGTCGCAATATATTAGTTGAAATAGATAAGGTTGGTGTCGATTCGCTGGGTATAGTTACTATCATATCGCTTTTTGTGGGGGCTGTAGTCTGTATTCAAACGGCCAACAATCTCGATAATCCGTTTATTCCCAACTATACGGTGGCATTTGCTACTCGTGAGTGTATCATACTTGAGTTTTCGCCCACTATAATATGCCTTGTTTTGGCAGGTAAGGTTGGCTCAAATATCTCGTCGGAGATAGGTACAATGCGCATAACGGAGCAGATTGATGCGCTCGACATAATGGGAATTAATTCGGCTGGTTATTTAGCGGCGCCTAAGATTGTGGCAATGCTTGTTAGTGTGCCTTTGCTTGTTATCTATAGCATTGTGGTGGGCATCTATGGTGGCTATTTGGCTGGTAAATATACGGGTTTGGTTCCGCCCGATGACTTTATCTACGGCATACATTTTTCGCTCAAACCTCACTACATACCCTATTCACTCTTTAAATCAACGGTGTTTGGTTTCATCATAGCATCAATATCGTCGTTTTGCGGATACTACACTCATGGTGGTGCGCTCGAAGTAGGCAAGTCGAGCACCAGAGCGGTAGTTATAAGTAGCATTGTGGTGCTTATTTTTAATCTGATAATAACTCAAATATTGCTATCATGATAGAGGCACGAAGCGTAGTCAAGATGTTTGGCGACCGTGAGATACTTCATGGTATTGATGCGGTGTTTGAAACAGGTAAGACAAATTTGATAATAGGCAAAAGCGGTTCGGGAAAGACGGTATTGCTTAAGTCGTTGGTTGGACTATACGACATCGACAGTGGCGACATACAATTCGATGGGCGCAGCATATCGGATATGGCACAGCGACAAAAAAAGGCGTTGCGCAAAGAGATTGGTATGTTGTTTCAAGGCTCGGCTCTGTTCGATTCGCTCACGGTGGAACAAAATGTGATGTTTCCGCTCGATATGTTTACTGATATGAGTTACGAAGAACGACGCGAACGTGCTAACTTCTGCCTGCAGAGAGTCAATATTGTCAATTCTAACGACCTTTACCCATCAGAGATAAGTGGTGGTATGCAAAAACGTGTAGCCATAGCGCGTGCCATAGCACTCAACCCTAAATACTTGTTCTGCGACGAGCCTAACTCAGGTCTCGACCCTGTTACTGCTTCGGTTATCGACGATCTTATTAGTGAGATAACACGTGAATATGGCATAACAACAATAATGAACACGCACGATATGAACTCAGTGTTCTCTATTGGCGAAAAGATAATATTCATAAGTGAAGGAAACAAAGTATGGGAAGGAACGAGCAACACAATAGTGGGAGCTGGATGTGAACCTCTCGACGAATTTATCAGCACAACACGCAACATAGTTAGTCGATTGCGATAGCCAAATTGTAGCGACTATGGTATGATTTGGTGCACATACCCATCATTCGCACACCATGAATAGTTCGAAATGGATAGTTTGCGAGTAACAAATTTGTTTTGTAGACTTAAAAAATGTAAACTTGCAACAATATAAGAAATAAAGATACAAGACCATGCCATATCGTCGATTGCCTAATACTGACCAAGCTCGTTTGAGAGCACTTAAAGCTGCATGTGAAGCATTAACTCGATATACTCCCGACCAATTACTCTTTAGCCAAAAAACTGCAATGGCGGTGAGGGCTTTTACACCCATATTTGAACAAGGACTTAATCAATATATGGGTAGTCGGAATATGCAAACCGAGTTAGGACGCAAGATGAACGAGGCTTCGAAACAGGCACGACTCTATTTATCGCATTACATTCAAGTGTTTAATATGTGCGTGGTGCGTGGCGAGATAAAAAAAGAGGCACGAGGAATGTTGGGACTCGATATTGAATCGAATACAGTGCCCGACTTATCGACCGACCAGCAACTTATCGACTTGGGGAAAGCAGTAGTGGAAGGTGAGAGCCGACGGGCTGGTAACCGCATCTATAATCCCTCAATAGCCAACGTGAAGGTGAAACTCGATATGTTTAACGAAGCATATGCTAAGCATAAAGACATGTTGGCAACAATACAGAAGCATCATGTAAAATTTGATGAACTCAGAGACAAAGCCGACACCATAATACTCGATATCTGGAATGAAGTGGAGGCTGCACTTAACCCTATTGACACCGACGAGAAACGAGATAAAGCTACAGAATATGGCGTAGTATATTTTTACCGTCCCATAGAGCGACAGAAAGATTTTCTGATGGGCAGATGATGCCATTGGTAGCATCTTGATACATCATTAGGCGCAACGCAGACGCTCTTCGATAGCTCTCAGCGCAGCAGATGCCCATCAGCGTCACCACCATCCTGACGCCGCCGTATGCCGCCACGCTGAGTCAGATGTGCCAAAGCGGCAGCACCAAGCTCATGGCCAACATCTACGTTAGCGATGTCACC
>JBGUYH010000067.1:0-3714 GCA_045118595.1 Bacteroidales bacterium
CCCCACATATATCGTTACACCAGAAGGTGAGCATTGGCTCATTCATGGCTCGTGGCATAGCGGCTTTGCTGCGTTGCAACTTGACCCAACAACAGGTAAACCAAAAACAGCCGTTGGCAACCCTTGGGCGGATAACGCTACCGACTTGCAAGCACGCTTCGGTAAACGCATAGCAACTCGTGGCATATCACGTTGGCAAGCATCAGAAGCACCAGAAGTGGTTTATAAAGATGGTTACTATTATCTCTTCATGGCGTGGGATGGATTGGCTGTGCCTTACAATACACGAGTGGTTCGTGCTCAAAGTGTCGATGGACCATATTACACATCGCGAGGGGCAAATTATACAGATGGGGCTGAAAATACAAAGGTTTATCCTATCGTTACTCATCCATACAAATTCAAAGATAATGTAGGTTGGGTTGGCATTTCGCATTGCTGCATATTTCAAAATCAAGATGGCGATTGGTTCTATATGTCGCAAGGACGTGCTCCTGAAAATGTATGGGGCAATGCCTATTCCAATGCTTTGATGATGGGACATGTTCGCCGTCTTGTGTGGTGCCCATCAACAGCCGATGACCTCGACGACTTATGGCCTATTGCACTGCCCGAACGTTATGCAGGTGTAGAACAGACTAATATTACAACAAGCGAAATAGCAGGAAAATACGAACTTATAAATTTGGGTTATAGCTATGGTAATCAAATAGCTGCTGATGACGATTATCTTGTACTCAATGATGATGGTACAATGAGTGGTCCGTTTGTTGGAACATGGGAATTCGATGAAAATACAAAATACCTCAAGCTAACATCGTCAACGGGCAAATTTGAAGGCTCAAATAACAACTTAGGTTCAGTTATAGTTTGCGTAGAACGTGAGCGCGACTGGGAGAAAAAAGTTGCATCAACACTCGTTTTTGCAGGTTTCCATAAACTGCACACCAATACCTTTTGGGGTAAAAAGGTTGAATAACTTTTTTTCATATATTTAAAATAGTCGAACTTCAATGCATCCTTGTGTGATGTGTTGAAGTTCGCTTTTTATTGTTATTCAGCACTTGGCAGTAGTCATTAGTAATTAAAGTTATTATATTTGCATCGTTTGATAGTATTCAAATTAGAATAGAAACATAATTGCGATAGAAAAACAATATTATGAAGAGATTTGTAACAACAGTTATTGCATCGTTAGTAGTTAGTGCAATGGCTTTGGCTCAAAAGCCAGTGATTAGTTTTGCAACAGATGTGCACGATTTTGGTGAGATTCAAGAGTCGGAAGGACAAGTAACTTTCGAATTTAAGTATACCAATACGGGTAAAACACCACTCGTTATTCATAACGTTCAAGCTTCATGTGGTTGTACAACTCCTGAGTGGACACGTACACCAATTCAGCCCAATGCTAATGGTTCTATCAAAGTTACTTTCAATCCGCAAAATCGTCCTGGCTCATTCAATAAAAGCATAACAGTGCAGTCGAATGCCGAGAGTCCAGTAAAAGTATTGCGCATAAAAGGTAATGTCATTCAGCGTCCGAAGACTAAAGAGGAAGAGTTCCCCGTGCTAATGGATAATTTGCGACTTGCCGATAGTCATATGGCATTTACCAAAATGGCTCCCAACGAAGTGAAAACTGCTGAAATAAAGGTATGGAACAACGGACAAACCGACCTCACTCCTACATTCCTCAATGTACCACAACATATACAAATAGCATCATCACCAGCCACCATAAAAGCAGGTGAAGAAGGCTTGATAATAGCTAACTACGATGCAGCTAAGAAAAACGATTGGGGTTTTGTGAGCGACCAAGTCTATGTTATTTTCGATGGTAACAAAAAATATAGCAACCGTCTAACCATAACAGCTACTATTGCTGAAGATTTTACTCGTTTGTCAGCTGATGAACTTGCAAAAGCACCAGTTATCGACTTCGATGATAAGAATTTCGACTTTGGCACAGTAGCACAAGGTGCAAAGGTTGAACACGATTATGTTGTAACAAATAAAGGTACCGATAATCTTATTATTCGCAAGGTGAAAGCATCGTGTGGTTGCACAGCAGTGAGCCCAGCTAAAACCATCTTAGGCAAAGGCGAGAGCACAACCATACACGTCACTTTCGATTCGCGTGGAAAGAGCGGTCGACAACAGAAAACAATAACAATCATCTCTAACGACCCAAAGCAATCGAACATGATATTGCGCATTTCAGGCACAGTTAGTACATCGTCGGAGGTGATGAAATAATCAAGAAAGAACACAACAAGCTAAATATATGAAAAAACACATTCTGCCACTCGTAACCACAATGGCGTTGTGCTCATGTAGCACTCCGTCGCTCAATATCAATGGTAATATATCAAATATTGCCGATGGTAAATTATATGTAGCCTTGTTCGATTCAACGTTTCAAATCGACATAGTCGATACGATAGACATTATTGAAGGTGAATTCTCTGCACAACTAACCCTTGATGCTCCAGAGTGTGTTGTTCTCTTTTTTGATAACCCTCAAACAGCAACGCAGCAACCTCGTTCGATAACCATCTTTGCAGGCAATGAAAATGTGAGCATCGAAGGCGATGTGACAAAACCAGATAAAATACAGACAACGGGTTCCGACTATAACAATAAGTTGCAAGCCTTCCAAAAAAATATCCCAGAGATGGATAGATTGCAGAAACTTATCAACGAAGTGCGTATGGTTGGCAACGATATAGATAAGCGCAACGCACTGATTGATGAGATTCATGGCATACAACTCGAACAGCGTGCTTACAACCGAAAAATGATTGAGGAGAACGAAAAATCGCCCATCGGACCATTCTTGCTTTGCAACTCTCTTTCGCAGTTCAATTTTACCGAAGCAGATTCACTCACAGCAGTATTTGAAAAATACAATCCACGTCATAAATACGTTAGGGGATTGCGTTTACAAATTGATAATGCTCGTCCAGAATACGAAGCTCGCGAAAGAGTAAAGATTGGCAAAGAGGCTCCCGATTTTACACTTCCATCAATAAATGGTGAACAAGTGTCGCTCAAATCGCTCAGAGGTAAAGTCGTTTTACTCGATTTCTGGGCATCATGGTGTCAGCCTTGTAGGAAAAATAATAAAAGCTTAATCGAGACATACAATAAATTTGCAAAGAAAGGTCTTGAAATAGTTAGCATCTCTGTAGATAATAAATCAGATGCATGGCAAAAAGCAGTTGCTGAAGATGGACTGAAAGGCATCATGTTACTCGATTCGGCCAATATAGTGGCAGCCACATATTGTGTTCACACCATTCCTCATGGTTTGCTTATCGATGCAGATGGCATCATTGTTTCGACAGATACACCAATGGAAGCTCTATTTAAGGATATAGAGAAGCTTCTGAATTAAAATTGAAATATAATATTCTCGTAACTCGTAATTAATGGCTCTTATAAAATCCATCTCTGGTATCAGAGGTACAATAGGAGGAAAGCCCGGCGACGGGCTTTCGCCACTCGATGTAGTTCGTTTCGTTTCGGCCTACGCAGTATTTATCAAGAAAGGTAAAAGTAAAGGAAAAGTTGTAGTGGGTCGCGATGCTCGCTTATCAGGAACAATGGTTCGTAATGTTGTTGTAGGAACATTGCAAGGCATGGGCATCGATGTGGTTGATATTGGATTAGCAACAACACCAACAACAGAAATTGCAGTCGTAGCAGAGAAAG
>JBGUYH010000068.1:0-5845 GCA_045118595.1 Bacteroidales bacterium
AAACAGATGCTTTATCCAGATAATATAGAAACGAAATTAAAGTTTGGTAAGATACGTGAAGTGCTGAAAACATATTGTCTTAGTCCGCTCGGCAGTCAGTATGTTGATGCTATGTCATTTGTAACAGATTTTGACACCATTAAAATCAAGCTTAGTGAAGTTGATGAGATGTGTGCCATACGCAGTGCTGATGTTGAATTTCCGATAGCTGAATTTCCAGATTTATGCGAAGCTGTTAAGCGCATACGCATTGATGGATTATATTTGGAAGAGACCGAACTTGCCGATTTGTGTCGGATGCTTAAGATGGTAAAGAGCATTGTTCGTTTTTTTGAATCGAGTGAAGATGGCGATTATCCATTACTTTCGCAAAAAGCAAGCGAAGTACCTATATATCCAGTGCTTATTGATCGCATTGATGCTATTCTTGATAAATTTGGACGCATTAAAGATAGTGCATCACCTGAGTTGGCACAGATACGTCGCGATATAGCTTCGAAGCAGAGTAGTGTTTCAAAACGGTTGGTAGCCATACTAAAGCAAGCACAAGCCGATGGTATTGTTGATTCTGATGCGTCAGTTTCGGTGCGCGATGGACGTGCTGTGATTCCAGTGCCAGCTAGTAATAAGCGTCGTATTAATGGTATAGTGCTCGATGAATCATCGACAGGCCGCACGAGCTATATTGAACCAGCCGAAATTGTGGCAATGAACAATGAACTGCGTGAATTGCATTATGCCGAACGCAGAGAATTAATTCGTATTCTTACCGATATGTCGGGGGCTATTCGTCCGTATATAGCCGATATTGTGGCATCGTTTGAATTTATGGGATATATCGATTTTGTTCGTGCAAAGGCGTCATATGCCTATGAAACAGAGTCGGTTTTGCCACAAGTAGAAGATAGACAAGGTATGTATTGGTCCAATGCTCGGCATCCATTGCTTTATTTACAATTGAAAGAGCAAGGTAGAAACATTGTGCCACTCGATATAGAACTTGAAGCACCATTGCAGCGCATCTTGCTCATTTCAGGTCCGAATGCTGGCGGTAAGTCGGTTTGTTTGCAAACTGTTGGTTTAGTGCAATATATGATGCAGTGCGGTATGCTTGTGCCAATGGATAAAAGTTCGAAGATGGGTATCTTCAACGATATTTTCATAGATATGGGTGATGAGCAGAGTATCGAAAATGATTTGTCGACATACTCATCGCACCTCACCAATATGAAGCATTTTGTACGTAATAGCACTGCAAAAACAATAATTCTTATCGATGAGTTTGGTACAGGTACAGAACCTGTGCTAGGTGGTGCTATAGCAGAGAGTGTATTAGCAGAATTGAACAGAAAAGGTGTGTTTGGTGTTATCACTACGCACTATACTAATTTGAAGCATTTTGCTGCACAAACCGAGGGCTTACATAATGGAGCTATGCTTTTCGATACGCATGCCATTCAGCCTCTTTTCCGTTTACAAATGGGACAACCTGGTGGTTCGTTTGCTTTTGAAATAGCTCGAAAAATAGGATTGCCCGAAAGCATATTAGCCGAGGCAAAGGAGAAAATGGGTCAAGATCATCTTGATTTTGATAAGCATTTGCGTGAAATAGTGCGTGATAAAAACTATTGGGAGAATAAGCGTCAGAGCATAAAGGAACAAGAGAAACGACTCTCGGCTGTGTTAGAACGATATAGCAGTGAGCTTGAACGTATAAAACAAGAGCGTAAAGATATTTTGTCGAAGGCCAAACGCCAAGCTGAGGAGGTTATGGCTGAGGCAAATAGTAAGATAGAAAATGCTGTGCGTGGCATTCGTGAAGCTCAAGCAGAAAAAGAACGTACACGTCAATTGCGCAACGATGTTGAGGCATTTAAGCAGAAAGTAGCTCAGTTAGATCAGACATCGGACGATGATATGGTTGAGCGTAAGATGCAGCGTTTGCGTGAAAGGCAAGAGCGTAAAGAGCAACGCCGACAAAATGTTAAGACGGAACAAACATCGACACCAGCAGAGAGTGTTGCTAAGATGCCAATATCAGTTGGTGATATTGTAATCATTGATGGTGATAACGACCGTAGAGGTGAGGTGTTGTCGGTAACAAGCAAAGACGCACAGGTTGCAATTGGTAATATGAAAACCAATATAAAACTGAACCGATTACAGAGAATATCTGCGCGTCAAAATCGTAAACTTGAAAAGCCTCAAGTTGTTATTTCGTATAGCAATGTTGGCGATACTGTGCGAGAGAAGAAACTCAATTTCAAAACTGAACTTGACGTGCGTGGTTTGCGTACTGATGAGGCTTTAGAAAAAGTGTCGGCTTTTGTTGATGAGGCTATTATGTGCGAGCAGTCGAGGTTAAGCATATTGCATGGTAAGGGCAACGGCATATTGCGTCAGATGATACGTCAATGGCTCAATGCGCAACCATTTGTGCGTGATGTGCGCGATGAACATGTGCAATTTGGAGGTGCTGGTATTTCAATTGTTGAACTCGATTTGTAGCTTTCTTGCACATTTATATAACTATACGTTGCTAATTTTAGCCAATATTGATGAATGCTTTTCGAAGTGTTCGGTTACATGGCATCTGATGCGCGCCAACTCTGTTGTTGTTGCATGTCCATTTATTGCTGTTAATTCATCGGCTGTTATTGAACTGCGTCCACCTGCAACGTATTCCGCCATGTTTGCTTCTCCATTGAGTTTTATGTTTGCTCCACCTGCCGTCTTGACCATTATTTGGTTCGCTTTGATACCTTTTATGTCTATTTGTGATGCTTGATCAAATGTTGCGTATAGATTGTTGGTTTTAATATTTTCAGTGATGTTAAGTTTGCTTGCTTGTATTGTTTTGATAATTATTGAATTATCAGCTTCAACATGATGCAATGTTAACTTCGCAGCCTCAGTTGTCGACAAATAAACAGTTTGGCTTATTATCGATGACATAGTTATTCTGCTGCCTTCGTGCGCTGATATCATTATAGTGCCTTTGTTTTTTATTGGTGTTAGCACATTGACTATAGATGAATCATAAGTAATTATCTTCGACAAACGAGGGGCAACTACTTTTATGTTGATTTGTTTCATATCGGCATCGAATCCACTCGCTACGTTAAGGTGCAGTTCGCTGCCGTTGTTATCTACTAGTATATTGTCAACTATGTCTTTGGTAGCTTCAATATAGACTTTGGGTTTCTCGCCAATAGAGAAGTCGATGTTGAGATATGAGCTTACTATTAGTGTATTGAATGAGCCAACTTTAAATTCCTCACATAGTATTGGTCCTGTAGGAACGTTGGCGTTGTTCGATGATGTCTGAGGCAATTCAATATCGTTGGAGCGAATTATCGTTCCATCTTCTAATATGATGCATCCACTCTGTATTGTAATAATGTTGCCGTCTATTTTTACATCGCCTTGTATTTCTTTAATGCCTATATTCATTTCTGACAATAAAGTTTGAAACAGTTTAAAACAAAATCCATGCACTTGTACGTTTATGGCAAACGTTTGTTTCGTGTATTTTTAGCTAATTTTAGCTATTATAAACATTAGTTTTAATATCGTTTATAACATGGTCGATGTTGGCAATATGCCCCCATGTCATTAGGCGCATTTTTACTTCATGAAGATGTGGAGCGTAGGCAGGTTGAGTGTATGGTGTAGGGCGTAAAATAAAGTCGTTACGCTCATAGAATCTGATGCGTTTGTTGCTTATTTCATCTGTTGCAGGCTCAACTTCTAATATGATTGGGCGATTATGTTTCTTTAGGTGTTCGAGTGCTTGTGTTGCTATGCCTTGATTGCGCATTTCAGGCAATATGGCTAAATGTTCGATATAGACAATGCCGTTGAGATGCCATATGTTGAGTATGCCAGCAAATTCGAAGTTGCTGATTATAGCCATTGCTTGGAATTTGCGATTTTCGTCGGTTATCTTTCGCTGTTGTTCGGTTGGACGTCGTTCTTCAGCAGGAAATGCATCAGTGAGTAGTTGTTCAGCTTCGACATATAGATGCGAATGTGTTGTTATCTCTTTGAGCATTAACATTGTGTATTGCTATTTTTGAATAGTTTGGGTGCTGCAACCAATAGTGTTACGGCAAGAAATACGATAACCATTCCGATGATTTCTACAATAGTTGGTCGTTCACCAAAAATTATAATTCCAAGCATCACGGCTGTAACAGGTTCGAGAGCGCCAAGTATAGCAGCGTAAGTTGAACCAATATATTTTATGGCTTTGGCAAGTGCTGTAAGCGATATAAGGGTAGGGAATACAGCTAATGTAACGGCACAAGCTGCACTTTGTGGTGTGCGGATGAGTTGTAGTTCGGTGCACCATTTGAGCCGAACAACATAGAGTAACGTGCCAAATAGTATAGAGTAAAATCCTACTTTTATCGACGACATTTGGTTCAAGCGAGTTTTTTGCACACTAACGATATAAATAGCATAGGCAAGTGATGATAGTACAACGATGATGATACCAAATATATTGTCGATTGATCCATCGCTACCAGAGTTGAGCATTGCTATGCCTATTGCTACAGCAATAAGGGCTACTATGGTTATGGTGTTTGGTTTTTCGCCAAAAAAGGTCATCATTATTAATGCCACTAAAGCAGGATAGCAAAAAAGTAGTGTAGATGCTATTGATATGTCGATATATTTGTAACTGATGAATAGTGCTATTGATGAGAATGAAAAGACGAGTCCTAACGTTAATAATAACCAAAAATCCTTGAGTGTGAGCCTAAACGATTCGTGGCGCACAATCATCAATATGGCTGTTAGCACCGATGCCATTGCGTAGCGATAAAATAGTACCGAATCGACAGTTAGACCGTCGTTGTACATTACCACGGCAAATGGGTTTACGCCATAGCTGGCAGCCGACAAGGCGGCAAGTGCAAAGCCCTTGGTTCTGTTTGTCATCAAATATGCTTTTTTTGAACGTGCAAAGATATTCAACTATTGAATAAAATAGAGGAACTGTCAAGAAATATTCATAGAGTTCACTCTATGTAAAAACGCACAGAAACTTCAAGAATGAAATCTCTGTGCGTTCCTGAAAATTCTTGCTATAATTTACTTAGTTGTTGAATCTTTACCATATTGAGTAAATACAAAAACATCAAAGATGTCACCAGCTGTTACGTCTATTTTTACGTTTCTCTCAACACCAATATTTTCTGAGAAAACTATTGTAAATACATTATCATCAAAAAAAGCAGAAAACCACTCTCCTTCTATATGATTATAGTTGTTATTTGTGAATTCATAATTTGTTGACGCACCATCTATCCATGGTGTATAATTTTGGCAAATGAAAACGATTGTATCGCCATCGGCTGGTATAGTATAAGCATCATCGTAGATTGTATGCTTAGGCTTCCATTCCATAGAATCCCAATCACCAAGCTTTTTATATTCTTCTTTATTGCAACTGCACAAAATAGCAATGCTGCATATAAGAATAAGTGGTAATAATTTTATGCTATTCATGATTTCTGTATTTTTATTTGATTGCAAATATATGTTGACAATTAATAGTTTGCAACATTTTGTATTAATATCGTTTCAATAAGCTATACAATTGTAAAAAAAACGTAGCTAAAGACATTTGTCAAACAGTGAATAGATTAGGTACTGATTGTTATGTTATATGGGTATAAAAATAAATTACGCCTCCTTTTCTATATAAGAATCGGAGGCGTATTTTAGAAAGTCGTTGTTATTTGTTGTACAATCTCTAATGTTAAAGAGTGTACCAAATTACATATTCACTTTTATGCTGAGCCAGTAGCGACGTTCGTTGCAGCCCATGTTGGTG
>JBGUYH010000069.1:0-23146 GCA_045118595.1 Bacteroidales bacterium
CTGCAACCCACAACGTAGCTTGTTCGTTTTTCATTGCTTCACACAAATAATTCACGCCTTGTTCTGATCCAATAACGCTCATAATATGAGTATGTTTTGGTGTGCCGTAACGTTTGAGTGCTTCGAATGTCTGCTCCAAACTTGTTCCTGTAGCAAGCATAGGGTCGCATAGGAGAAGTGTTTTTCCATCGAGGTTTGGTGTAGCAACATATTCAAGGTGTATTTCAAATGAGTCGCTACTAATGTATTTGCGATATGCCGATATGAAACAGTTTTCGGCACGGTCGAACACATTCAGAACGCCGTTATGCATTGGGATACCAGCACGTAATATGGAACCGACTACAATTTTATCGGCAGGCAAATTTACTGGTGCTGTTCCAAGTGGTGTAGTGACATCGGTGCGAGCATAGAGCAATCGCTTGCTAACTTCATAGGCCATGAGTGAACCAATACGCTCTATATTTCTGCGAAAACGCATTGGGTCGGTCTGTACGTCAACATTGCGTATATCGGCCAAATAGTTATTTATTACAGAATCGGTTTGGTTGAGTATTATAACTTGCATTGTATATATGGTTTTTTGAAAGGTTTCTTTGTTTAGATAAATCGACCAACATCGCAATAACTATAATATTTACTATCGTTTATGCTACTTGGTACAATTATTATATGGTCGCGCAAAGGCATATCGAGTAATCGTCCAGCCTCTGATAATTTGCGTGTTATTTCATCGTCGGCTTTACTTGGCTGCAATGTTCCTGATGGATGGTTGTGTGCCATTATCATCGACGAGGCTTGCATCTCTATTCCTCGTCTGATTGCTATGCGTACATCGAATAGTGTGCCACTCATACCACCTTTACTCAATGTTTCAACACCAATAAGCGTATTGCGTCTATTAAGATAAACAATGAGAAGTTCTTCATGATCAAGGTCGGCCAAACGTGGATGCAATAGCTGATAAGCATCGGCACTACTACTTATTGTTGGTTTTTCCATTATGCGAGCGCCTTCTCGTCGGCGTCCAAGTTCAAGTACTGCCAAGATATTGACAGCTTTAGCTGGACCTATACCTTTAAACTTACACAATTCAGCATATGTTGCACTGCCAAATATACGTAAATTATCGTCGTACTTTTTCAATATACTCTTTGCGACATCAACAGCCGACAAATTTTCGATACCCGAACCTATTATTATGCCAAGCAACTCAGAATCGGTAAGCGCTGCGGCTCCCATTGCTATGAGTTTCTCGCGTGGGCGATCTTGCTCAGCTAGATCTTTTATTTTTAAGTATTGAGTATCGGTGTTCATCAACTCTTGTTATATGAAGAATAATGCGACTCCTATTACACTCACCACAGCTCCAACAACTTCGAGTGTTGTTATCTTCTGTTTGTTAATCAGCCATGCAGGTAAGATGATAATAACAGGAGTTAGAGCCATAAGTGTAGCCGCTACACCAGCATCAGCCAATTGAACCGATTTGAGCGATAATGCTACTCCGACAAACGGACCAAATATTGATGCTAAAACAGCAAAGCCTATTCCTTTCTTATCTGCCAATCCGCTAATCAATCGTCCCCAATCTTTGCGCATCGTTAGTATTATTAGGAATCCCGCTAATCCAAATATGGCTCGTATGAATGTAGCCGAAAAAGGCATCATAGCTCTTATGTTTATCTCGTTTATAGGAATAGCTTCGGAGTAGTACACCATACCTATTTTGCTAAGCGTAAGACCGACACCTTGTCCGACACCTGCACCTATACCATAAACGACACCACGTAATGGCAATTTAAGATGTGAGCCGTCGGTTGCATCAGCACGTTTAAGCACCGACATCGATATGCCTATCATGGTTATTACTATGCCCAAAATAGCTATTGCTGTTGGTACTTCACCAAGCAACATCCACCCCGACAGAGCTGCAGCAAGTGGCGAAAGTGTCATAAATAGTTGTCCGAAACGTGAACCTATAATCATATAGCTCCTAAACAGACATATATCGCCAAACACATATCCCACTATACCTGAGAGCGACAGCCACAGCCATGTATTACCATCGGCATATTGTGGCAAAGCACTATTGGTAGTTATCCACAATGTTGCAGAAAGAAAAAAAAGAGCCAATATCATACGCACTACATTCATCTGAAGCACCCCCAAACGTTTCACACCGGCTTCAGATAACATAGCAGTAGCTGTCCATAAGACAGCTACTATCAGTGCATATATTTCACCTATATGTTGCATTGTTTATTCGTCAAATTTTTCACCTCGATACCCTTCTTTAGGGTTTTCGTAGTTGGTTATGTTGATGCGATACTTTTGCATATCGCTAAGTTTGTATATTGTTTTTTGTGGTATTGGCATTTTGCTATATTGTTGAAAATAGAGCAGACATGCGTCGTGCCACCATCGTGCATCATCGCGCTGAATGGTAAGCCTATCATTAACATCGTTCCATAATTCAGGACTTACAAAAGACTTCACTCGTTTCCACGATGCAATGAAATGCCCTGTCATAGTAAGACCTCTATCGTAGCGATAACATAGTTCGTTCCACAATGTCCGACCGCTCTTCATTGTATGTTTCCAATTTACATGATGAAACCAAAGCAAATACTCATCAGGGCATGTTGCTACATTACCATAGAGGTCGTTCAATGGTTGATTATATTGTGCTACCGCATTTGAGCCTGTCTTACTTCGGTCAGAGCCTAAACCATTTTTGTCGGCTTTATGATAATACTTAGGCATCCAGTCGGCACGTGCGCCATCAATGTCGCACCAAGGTTCTGGACCATAATGATGTCCCCATGCAAAGATGTGATGCAATCCTAATGGCATCATGTAGTCGACGATAGCTTCACGACTCTCCATAAGCACGTTGACGAGTGTATTCTCGGCATGTTGCGGCATTCCTGGTATTGTTTGACGTATCCACTCTACGGCTATGCTATCGGGCGACAAATTAGTATCCCATGCCAATCGTCCAAAAGCATACCAATTAGCTTGTGCCATAGGGTTGCCACACCAATTAGCATCGTTGCCTATATTTGCCACTCCTGCTATAGCTGTTTTGCGTGTTGTAGGTAGCTTGGTCTGAGTCAGCGCTGCTATTGTGGAGCCTACTCCATCACGATAAGTGTCGGACAGCAATGCCTCGCTCCACATGGTTGGTAAATAGCACAAATGATTGGCTGCACCAGTATACTCTTGTGTAATCTGCAACTCGACAGCTGTTTGAGTCTTGTGTAATGCGCCAAAAAGTGGACTAAATGGCTCACGTGGTTGAAAATCAATCGGACCATTTTTTATCTGTATGATAACATTAGGAGCGAACTGACCATCATGGGGTTTAAATTCGAGATATGCCTGCTTAGCTCTGTCGGCATCCGATGGAGAATAGACAAATGCACGCCACAATACAATACCGCCGTATGGGTTGAGTGCCGTAGCAAGCATATTTGCACCATCGGCATGTGTTCTGCCATAGTCAAGAGGTCCTGGAAGCCCTTCGCTATTAGCTTTAACAAGGAAACCACCAAAATCTGGTATCTGAGCATATATTTCTTTCACTTCATCGCGCCACCAACGGCACACCGATGGGTTTAGTGGATCGGCATTGGCTAAACCTGACAAAGCCATAGGTGAAGAAAAGTTGACCGACAAGAAGACTTTGATGCCATATGGGCGAAGTACGTCGGCTATTTTTGCTACTTTGGGTAAATAATTAACAGACAATATGTCGGGCGAGGCGTTAACGTTGTTGATAACAACAGCATTGATACCCACCGAAGCATTGGCACGTGCATAGTCTTTGTAGTGTTGAAATACTTCGGGTGTCATCACATCCCACTCCCATATCGACTTGCCAGCAAAACCTCGCTCCACAGTGCCATCAAGGTTATCCCAATGATTGAGCATTCGGTAATCGTAGGCTGGTATTTCGCGATGTGCTTTTATCATTGTGGCATCGGTATTCTGCTGACGCAAAATATCGTACACACCATAGAGTAGTGCTATGTCAGTCTGTCCTTGTATTTTTACTGATGTCTTACCATTGGTCAGAATCTGATAACCATCGCGTCCTAAAACTGAGTCGACAATAAGTTGTAGTTCAACCTTTTCAGTTAAATTAAAATCTTTCAGTTCCCGCCGTGCTATTTTAAGTGTCAATGTTGTGTCTGAGATGTTAACCTGAGCAGCATCGCGTTCACTCTTATGACGTTGTTGAAACCAAAGCGAGCCGCCATTATATGACACTTCTTGCTCATCATCGCACGACATCATAGGCAGTGCCGCACATACTGACACTATAACTGATATTAGTTTGAATATTGTTCCTTGCATTCTTTATCCGCTTACTTACATACACTCTGCAATACGTGCATTAGCTTCACGTATTATAGATATTGTGCTATCGGTAGAAAATACTGAATTGAGTCCTTGTTCTTCTTGAGCTGGGTCGCCAGTATAGTCATCGCCAAGTTGCCAAAATACATGCTCTGCCGATGGTTGTGCGTTGCCACCCCATGCCCAAAAGTTACATCCTGCAAAATTGCCACGCAGAGCTGCTTGCTCGGCAACATAATTGAATACGAAACTATAATAAGCATCACGAGCTGTGGTTGCACTTTGTGGCGAAAACTGAAATTCATCACGTGGATAACCAAATTCCTCGAGCACAATAGGTTTGCTATATCGTTGTGCCACAGTCTGATGTTCTTCTATATAGGCCAATGTCTTGGCTTGAGCCTTATCTACATTTTCTGTAAGACTATCTTTGTTTGCCCATCCCCAATTATATGGCCATATATGTATATTCATATAGTCAATATTCTTGTCGGCATGAATATCTTCAAAGAGTTTCAGATCTTGCTCACAACCATGTTTTCCTTCACTACCTGACGACACGAGGTGATTACTGTCTATGCTCTTGATAAGTGCTGTTACACTCTGCATCCAATCAATAAACGCTTCTTTGTTCTCATCGGCAAAACATCGTGGTTCGTTACCTACTTGCCATGTCATTATGGTAGGATCGTCAACATAAGGTATATTGCTATATCTATTTTTTCTACTCAAAATAAATTTTACATGATTAGCAAATAGCTGCTGAGCTTCGTGACATTGCATATATTGCTTTACATATGTCATATATGCTGGCCAACCATCGACACTTGGTATGGGTGCTTTACCTTTGCCACACCACTGCAGATAGACTGAATATCCACCCGACCATTCCCATGCATTATTTAAATAGAGTACGGCTTTCATACCTCGTTTGCTCATTTCGACTAAGAGATAATCAAGTCCTGCAAGTATCGTGTCGTTATACACACCAGGTTCCATTTGCAATGTTGGCTGCACTCGCGATGGTAATCCGTTTTCACCATCAGCACCCACCAAGATGCGAAGATTATCAACACCTATTGCTTTGAGCGAGTCGAGTTCGGCACATAATCGGGTACGATTACCACCCACACCTTCCGAACCTAATATGGCGCCATACCAAAAGTTTGCACCTACATAATAATATGGCTTCCCATTCTTTACAAAATGACCATCTTCAATTGTTACAAAGTCAGAAGCATTAACTTGTTGTGTCGAATTGGCTATGCATCCCGACAAACAAATAGATCCTAACAAAAAAACAAAAAGTCTATTTACCACTCGTTTCATTTCAATATTTCCAAAAATACCATATAATATTCGCAAATGTACTGCTTTTAGTTTTAACATTTATATACTTTTATGGCTTTTTGTTTACATTTTTTATCATTGCACAACTATGGCAAACTAATTACTTCAACCTTTACGTTGATGACGCCAGCCTTTTTCATATCAAGTTTATCGGCTGCTGCACCTGACACATCAACAATACGACCAGCTTTAAATGGTCCCCTATCATTCACACGCAACTGAACACTTTTACCATTTGACGTATTAGTAACTTTGAGTATTGTGCCAAATGGATATGTGCGATGCGCACATGTTAGGGCCTTCTTACTATACTTTTCGCCACTCGCAGTAGTGTTACCATTGAACTTATCGGCATAGTACGATGCTTGTCCTGTAGTTACAGTTCCCACTTTTACCGATGAGCTACTACTTGACGATTTTGTTGTGGTCTTGGTTGTTGTCGCTGTTTTCTTCTTCGATGAAGATGCCGTTGTGGTAGGTTTTGAACTGCCGCAAGCAACAATAAGTGCGGCTACCATACAAAGCACTACTACACGTAACATATTCATTATTTTCATTATCAGATGCTATTTATACGTGCAATATATTTGCCTATTATATCGAATTCGATATTTACTACACTACCCTTTTCTATCTGGCAAAAGTTGGTATTGTCGTGAGTATATGGAATTATAGCCACCTGAAACCCATCTGCTTGACTGTTAACCACAGTGAGGCTCACACCATTAACACATACCGAACCCTTTTCTACTGTTACATAACCTTGTTGTGCCATTACAGCATCTGGCTTATAACGGAATGTGTAATACCAACTTCCATCGGCCTCATCTACAGCTATACATTGTGCTGTTTGATCTACATGACCTTGAACGATATGACCATCAAGTCGACCATTCATTAACATCGAACGCTCCACATTAACCTTATCGCCCACTTTTAGCAACCCTAGGTTCGATTTTTTTAGCGTCTCGAGCATTGCTGTTACTGTATATTCGTCACCATCTATCTTTACCACTGTTAGACAAACACCATTATGAGCAACACTCTGATCTATCTTCAACTCATTGGTAAACGAACATTTGAGTGTAAAGTGCTTATTGCTATGGTCATTGACAATGCGTGTAAGCACAGCAGTTTCTTCTACTATTCCTGAAAACATTATCTCTAATTACGAGTTACAAATTATGCTTTGTGAGAAAAACGATGCAAAAATATCAAATATGCATGAAAAAAGCAGTCTCCTTTTGGCGACTGCCTTTCACTTTTTTAATTATACAACAAAATTATTCAATAATCTTGACCCAACCATGTGTATCGGGCGCATCGCCATATTGTATGGCACGCAACTGATTATAGAACTTGGTACACACTGGTCCAGGTTTACCATCTTTGCTATATTCATAAGTACGATTCTCGTCAAGGTCATCGATGCGTGATATTGGGCTAACAACAGCTGCTGTGCCGCATTCTGCTGCCTCTTCAAATGTCGACAATTCCTCTTCGGGTATCTGACGCTGTTCTACTACCATGCCAGCATCTTTGGCCAACTGCTGCAAGCTCATGTTGGTTATTGATGGTAAAATAGATGTTGACTTTGGTGTAACGTATGTATTATTCTTTATTCCAAAGAAATTGGCAGGTCCGCACTCATCAACATATTTCTTCTCTTTTGCATCGAGATAGAGCACAGCTGAATAGCCTTTCTCATGTCCAATCGAACCTGGCTTAAGGCTGGCCGCATAGTTACCACCTACCTTAAATGTACCTGTACCAAGTGGTGCTGCACGGTCGTAACCTCTCAAGATAACAACTGGTGTTGCTTTAAATCCGTCTTTAAAATATGGTCCTACAGGCTGCACAAAGATGAGAAACAGATACTCTTGTGAAGCACCTACACCAATCTTTGGTGATATACCAATAAGTAATGGGCGAATATAGAGCGAGCAACCCGACTCGTAAGGTGGCACAAAACGCTCGTTAAGTTTGATAACCTTTGTTACTGCTTCTTCAAACTTCTCAATTGGGAGTTTCGCCATCAAGATGCCATCACATGTCTTCTGCAAACGTTTTGCATTCTCATCCATGCGAAAGACTCGTATCTTACCATCTTTACCACGGAAAGCTTTCAAGCCTTCGAATGCCTCTTGTCCGTAGTGCAAACAAGTAGCAGCCATATGCAAATTGATAGTGTCTTCTGAGGTGTATTCTATCTCACCCCATTTGCCGTCGCGATAATAGCAACGTACATTGTAGTCGGCCTTCATGTATTGGAAGCCAAGACTTCCCCAATCGATACTGTTGTCCATAATGTTATTTGTTTTTATCTATTGACCGCAAGCATAAGTCGGTCGTTTTTACATAGGGTTCTAACGAGTTGCTAAATTAACCTTTTTTGCCGACAAAAGATACATTCATTGTTATTTTTCGATATTATCAGTTCGAAAACTAACGATTAATCATTAATCACACTCAATACATTAGCATATATAGTTATTACTCACCACTCTTGATTCGTAATTCAAAATTCGTCACTCATAATTCATAATTAATAACTATCTTTACCCGATTTTTTCATTTAAAAGTTCAGAAAACAAAGAAAACAAGGGCAGATATGAATCCAAAATACAAAAGACCGCTCATAATATTTTGGTCATTGTTTGGCTTTGGCGTGTTAGCCATCGCAATATTCTTCACATTGCTATCGTATGGAGTATTGGGCTTTATGCCAACATTTGAAGATTTGGAGAATCCTAAGAGTAGTTTAGCAACCGATGTTATATCAGAGGATGGCGTAACACTTGGCAAGTTCTATATTGAAAACCGTAGTCAGGTAGATGCCGAAGATCTATCACCACACCTTGTTCACGCCCTTGTATCAACAGAAGACGAACGATTCTACGAACATGCAGGCATCGATTTTCGCGGACTTGTGCGAGTACTTGTTAAGACTGCTATTCTACGCCAAGATGCTGGTGGTGGCTCAACCATCACACAACAGTTGGCCAAAATGCTTTTCCATGGTCATGCACAATCGAAGTGGGAACGTTATACACAAAAAATAAAAGAATGGGTTATAGCCGTTAAACTCGAACGTAGCTACACAAAAGAGGAGATTATAGCTATGTATCTGAATCGTGTTGGGTTCATCTACGATGCTTATGGCATTGAATCAGCAGCATGGACATTCTTCGGTACTAGCGTAAGTGATTTGAAAATCGAACAAGCTGCAATGTTGGTTGGAATGCTCAAAAACCCAGCACTCTACAATCCTATACGCCGCGAATCAATGGTTACCGCTCGCCGTAATGTGGTTTTGGGACAGATGCTAAAACAACGCTATATAAACACTGCTGAATACGATTCACTCAAGGCATTACCTTTAGGACTCGACTTCCGCCGTTCTGATCACAAAGATGGTTTAGCACCATATTTCCGTGAGTATATCCGTCTGATGCTCACCGCTCAGAAACCAGAACGACAAAACTATGCCACATGGCAACAAACAAAATACGAAGAAGATAGCGTACAGTGGTTTTCTAATCCTCTCTATGGTTGGATAGCTAAAAATCCGAAAGCCGATGGCTCATTCTACAACATCTACCGCGATGGATTAAAGGTCTACACCACCATCGATAGCCGCATGCAAAAACATGCCGAGGAGGCCATGAAAGAGCATTTAGGATTTGAGTTGCAGCCACAGTTTTTTAGTTCAAAAAAGGGAGCTAAATATGGTCCATATAGCCGCGACATAACAAAAGAACAATTCAACGACATGATGCAACGTGCCATTCGCAATTCTGACCGCTATCGCACAATGAAACGCAATGGAGCAACCGACAGCGAAATAGAAAAAGCCATGCACACAGCCGTTGAAACCAAAGTCTTTACATGGAACGGCGAGCGCGATACAGTAATGACACCATACGACTCCATCATGTATCACAAGCACTTCTTACGCAGTAGCATGATGTCGGTCGACCCGCACAACGGACACATAAAAGTATATATTGGTGGTCCGAATTTCAAATACTTCATGTACGACATGGCTACTCAAGGCAAACGACAAGTAGGTTCAACTATAAAACCATTTGTATACTGCCTTGCTATGAAAGAGGGGCACACCCCATGCGACCTTGTGCCAAATACTCCACAAACCTTCCTTCTCGATGATGGTACTACATGGACACCACGCAACGCTGGCGATGCTCGCAATGGAGAGATGGTGTCGCTTAAATGGGGATTGGCCAACTCTAACAACAACGTTACAGCATGGGTTATGAAGCAATACTCACCTATGGCTGTTGCCGAACTGATAAAAGACGTGGGCATACACTCACACATCGACCCCGTCTATTCACTCTGCTTAGGCACTTCTGAAGTTAGCCTATGCGAAATGGTTGGTGCTTATTCAACATTCGTCAACAAAGGCGTACACATCGACCCTATTGGCGTAACACGTATCGAAGATAAATACGGCAACGTCATAGCTCAATTCGTACCTATGGAACGCGAATCAATTGATGCCGAAACAGCTTATCTGATGATAAACCTACTCGAAGGTGTGGTAAATCAAGGTACTGGCCGACGACTTCGTGGTCCTGCCTATAAACTTTCAAACCAGATGGGCGGAAAAACAGGTACAACACAAAATCAATCGGATGGTTGGTTTATGTCGGTTATGCCTAACCTCGTAACTGGTGTATGGGTCGGTGGTGAAGAACGTGCCATTCATTTCGATAGCATGAGCATTGGACAAGCGTCGAATGTAGCTATACCTATATTTGGTAGATTTTTGCTAAAAGTGTACGATGATGCAAAGATTACATGTGTTAAACCAACCGACACTTTCGAAAAACCAGACGTATTTAGCTACTCGCTCGACTGCTCTGATAAAAATATAAACGCCGATGAAGGGTATACGGGCAACGATGTTGAAGATATACCTGTATCGAGCGACGAAGAACCATCGATATTCGAATTCTAAGTTAGATACTATATGAGCGAGCAATCGACAGATGCATCAGTTCTCGATAGTTTTAAGTCGTGGAAGATAGTCATTCCGGTAATCATCGGATTGGGTGCTACGTTATGGCTCTTTAGTCGCGAATACGAACCTGGTACATTTAGTATGGTCAATTTCGGCTTGCTAACCATTGTGTGGCTTATGCTCTCGTTTGGCATGATGACCATACGTGATGTGGGTTACATGGTGCGTATTAGAATATTAAGTGATGGCGAACTAACATGGAAAAGAGCTTTTCGCATCATAATGCTTTGGGAATTTGCATCAGCAGTAACACCATCGGCAGTGGGCGGAACAAGTGTAGCTGTGTTCTTCGTCAATCGCGAGGGTATAAGTGCGGGGCGTAGCACAGGCATTGTTATGGTAACATCATTCCTCGATGAGCTATTTTTTGCTATCATATTTCCACTAATTGTTCTGCTCATAGGTTATAGCAATGTGTTTGAAGCCAACAATAGTGTGGCTGCCAATTTTGTCTATTTAGCTTGGGCTGGATACTTTGTAAAATTATCATACATCATTATACTCAGCTACGGGTTCTTTATCAATCCAGAAGGACTCAAACGACTGTTAATGCTCATATTCCGTTTACCCTTAATACGTCGTTGGCATGCAAAAGCCGACCGCATAGGCAACGATATGATAAGTACTTCAGAGCACTTCAGAGCATGGCCACTACGCAAATGGCTCAAAGCATTTATAGCTACGTGCGCTAGTTGGATAGCTCGCTATTGGGTTGTTAACACTCTCATCATAGCTTTCTTAGGCATTCATTATCTAAGCCTCGAGCAACACTTTATAGTATTTGGTAAACAATTGGCTATGTGGATAATGATGCTTGTTAGTCCCACACCAGGTGGTAGCGGTTTTGCCGAATGGGTATTCAAAGAGTTCTTAGCCGATTTCTTACCAGTAGCAGGCATGGGCATTGCATTAGCACTATGTTGGCGCATGGTTAGTTACTATCCATATTTAGTAGTTGGTGCTGTGCTACTTCCCAAATGGATTCGTAATATATTGCACAAAAACCGATGAATCTGCGCCTCCTTCTGCTCCCTTTCTCAGCCATCTACGCTGCCATAATGATGTTTCGTAACATGCTCTACGACCATCGATGGCTACATACATGCCAATTTACAAAACCTGTGATATGCGTAGGCAACATCACTGTGGGTGGAACTGGCAAAACACCATTCATCGAACATCTGATAATGATGCTGAGCGAATACAAACCATCGGTGGTGAGTCGCGGTTACAAACGCAAAACCAAAGGTTTAGTTATTGCCAACACCTCATCAACTGCGGCAACAATTGGCGATGAGCCGATACAAATGCATTGCAAATACCCCAATATACCACTCGTTGTTGATGAAAACCGCACCGAAGGCATCAACTATTTGTTCAGAAACACTAACACTGGCGTAGTTTTGATGGACGATGGTTTTCAACACCGAAGCACAACTGCAGGCATGTACATCCTCATAACCGATTATGCTCGACCTATGTGGAACGACTTTACATTCCCTGCTGGCAACATGCGCGAACCATGGATAGGCCGACACCGTGCCGATATGATTGTGGTAAATAAATGCCCACATAACTTAACACAAACTCAGAAACAACAAATAACTCAAAAACTCAATGTAAACGTGCCTGTGTTTTTTGCTACCATTGAGTATGCCGATGGACAAACACTAAACGGAGAAAAAGTTGATTTGGGAAAGATAAAAAGAGCTATAGCTGTGGCAGGCATCGGCCGACCTGCACCTTTTTTTTCCGAAGTCAAAAATCGGATACCTGATGTGACGACACACACTTACCCTGATCATTATCAGTTCAGCCCAACCGACATAAACAGCTTATTCAGCCTATGTCAAAACGAAAACAGAACACTCATTACAACAGAAAAAGATGCTATGCGATTACGCGAATTTGTTGACAATATGACAATAGCGCCCGAATTTGTTGTATATTTGCCTATACGACTTCGCATTTTATTTGGCGAAGAGGATAAGTTGAACACAAAAATACTACAGTATGTCAGAAAATCTAATAGCGCAGATTAATGAAGCTGCGGCCTACCTCAAAGCACAATTTACCGAACAACCTAAAGTGGGTATCATACTTGGCACCGGATTGGGTGGTTTGGTTAATGAAATAACAATAGAGAAATCTATCGACTATAAAAGCATACCACACTTCCCTGTTTCAACTGTTGAAGGACACTCAGGACGTATGATAATAGGCAAAATAGGCAAAGTGCCTGTCATTGCAATGCAAGGTCGATTTCATTATTATGAAGGCTACAAAATGGAGCAAGTTACCTTCCCTGCTCGTGTAATGAAGGTTGCTGGCATCAACACACTCTTTGTATCTAATGCTAGTGGTGGACTGAACCCTGCTTTCCATGTTGGTACAATCATGGTTATCACCGACCATATCAACATGTTTGGTACAAACCCACTCATTGGTAAAAACTACGATGAGTTTGGACCTCGTTTCCCTGATATGAGCGAAGTCTATAGCAAACGACTAATAGCAAAGGCTTTTGAAATAGGCAAAAAGAACAATATTGAGTTAGCAAGTGGCACGTATGTGGGTACCACAGGTCCTACATTCGAAACCCCATCAGAATACAAAATGTTCCGCATATTAGGTGGCGATGCTGTTGGCATGTCAACTGTACCTGAGGTAATCATAGCACACCATGCTGGTATGGAAGTATTTGGCATATCAATAATAACTGACTCAGGCGTGCCAGGTGAAATCAAAGAGGTAAGCCACGAAGAGGTACAAAAAGTAGCAGCAGCTGCAGAGCCACTTATGACTAAGGTTATCCGAGAATTAGTAGAGACACTCTAATGTTTGCACTGACAAATATTGCATAATTGTAGAGACGTGGCATTCCCGCGTCTCTACGTTTGTTTTTTATAAAAAATCAAATGACACCCACCGACATACTGACCCTCTGCTCGGTTCGCAATCCCGACATTAGCAACATAACCATCGATGCACAAATATTGGCACAACATGGAGTAGCAGGTTGGGTCTGTGCCATACATCCCGAATTGCGCAATGCCGAAATACGCCAGTATGTATTGACAACGTTGCTACAAAACCAACGTAACATAGCCATTTGCAATAAACTGCAAACAACACTTGCCGCCGAAGGAATAAGCATGGCACTACTAAAAGGTGCAGCCCTTATGACTAAACACTATGCCGATATTTCACAACGACCTATTGGCGACATTGATATATGGGTATCACACAACAACGTATACAAAGCGTATCAAATACTAAAAAAAATATCGACTAATAAACATCAACTTGGTTTCCGTTCCAATATATTACAAGAGTCGATAAAAACACATTTGCCTGAACTATGCATCGATGGGCAAATTATAGAACTACACTATGCTATGTATAGTCAAGATAGTGACAAAAACCCATCGGAACAACTAGCCGAACACATTGACACCGACGGACAATTTCAGGTTCCCGATGATGTTATGATGCTTTATCATCTAACTACACACATAATAAAAAATAGACAAACAAAAGGATTACGTGCAGGCTGGATAGTCGATATAGTTATGCTTTTCGAAAAATGGGGCGGAGAAAAATCAGCAACATTATGTAGAACAGCAATGCAACTAAATAGTCACTACGCCAACGAAATGCTAAATATTTGGCGTTATGTTGTATCTTTGAACTCGACAACGGTAAGTAATATTATATGTAACGCTTTCAATGTTAGCGAATTGCCAATAACCGATAACTTTACACTCTCAACTAACAAAGGGTACAAACATGGTCTGAGTACAAAATTCAGGTCGGTCAAATGCATATTGTCGGCTATTTGTACAACCATTAGTGAGACTCATGGATTAAAAAACAAAATGGAATGCATAATTGATATTGCTTACGACATTTTAAACCGAAAAAAGTACTGATTTTTAGAATAAAAGAATAAAACGCAATGAATCTGAAGAAACTACTCTCACAGTGGCCACACATAGCCATTATAGTGGGCTTTATAGTGCTTAGTACACTCTATTTCTTCCCTATTGTAGAAGGAATGAGTTTGCCACAAATGGACAACACACACGCAATTGGTGCAGCTCAAGAGTTGAAACAATATGAGCAGGCTACAGGTGAACATGCCCAATGGACCGACTCTATGTTTGGCGGAATGCCAGCATACCAAATAAAAGGCGATGCTAGTAGGAATGTTTTTCACGCCCTCAATGCGTGGTTACGTTTAGGTTTACCCTACACCACCATTGCGATTCTTTTTCTTTATATGCTTGGCTTTTATGTTTTGATGCTTAGCCTTAAGATGAACAAATGGGTAGCTGTAGCTGGCGCAGTAGCATTTGCATTTGGGTCATACAATCTTATCATAATAGTGGCAGGTCACATCACCAAAGCCTATGCCATAGCACTTATGCCTGCCGTTGTAGCTGGTGTGATGATGACATTCAACGGCAAACGTATTATGGGCGGAATATTCACTACCGTTGCACTCGGTTTGGAATTGGCCTACAATCATGTGCAGATAACTTACTATCTGGCTTTGGCACTTATCCCGCTCGTTGTTGCTAAATTTATCTACGCCATAAAAGACAAAACACTGCCCGACTTTGGTAAAAACATCGGCATCTTGTCTATTGCTGTAACACTTGCCGTTCTACCTGGTTTAACCAATCTTTGGACCACATACGAATATGGGAAATACTCTATTCGTGGCGCATCGGAACTTACATCAACCAATGCTTCGCCTGACACAAAGAAAGAGACTGGTCTCGACAAAGATTATGCTTTCAGTTGGAGTTATGGTGTTCATGAAACACCCACCCTTTTCATTCCAAACATTGTAGGTGGTGCATCCGAGGCTATTGGTTATGATAACAAAGCAGTGCAGAAAATGGATGCTCAGATACGCGATGTGGTTGCACAACAAGTATCGGCATATTGGGGTGGTAGGTCGTTCACATCAGGTCCTGTATACATTGGAGCTGTCGTGTTTTTCCTCTTCTTCATTGGATGTTTCTATTATAATGGCAGAGAAAAATGGTGGCTCATTGCCGCTACTATTTTGTCAATATTTTTGGCATGGGGCAAGAACTTTGCTCTCTTCAACGATTTTATGTTCTATTATTTCCCATTCTACAATAAGTTTCGCACCGTTGAGATGGCGCTTGTCATTGCAACCGTAACTATGCCTCTGCTGGGTATGTTGGGCTTGAAAGAGATATGGGACAACCCTGAACGCATTCGCTACGAATCGGGCAAGTTCTTTGCATCACTCGGACTAACTGCTGGTGTGTCGTTGCTTATTTTCTTCGTACCAACACTATTTTACGACTTTATGTCGGATGCCGAACTCGACCAATTTGCACAAATGGCAAAACAAAACCCCATTTACCTCACACTACAACAAGGCATTATTGATGCGCGCATGGGGTTAGCCAAATCAGATGCTATGCGTTCTGCCGTATTCATCATGTTGGCCTCGTCGGCATTATGGTTTTTCTCAACTAATAAACTAAGCGACAAAATTGCATTTACTACTATTATAGTGCTCATTCTTATCGATTTATGGCAGATAGACAAACGCTACCTGAGTGAAAAAAACTTTGAAAAAGGCTCAGTAACACGATCATCGTTTGTGATGTCAGAGGCTGATAAACAAATACTAACCGACAAAGAACCACATCGTGTTATGTCGCTATATATCAACCCATTCAACGAGGTCAACACTTCGTATTATCATCAATCAGTGGGTGGTTATCATGGCGCAAAACTACGTCGATACCAAGATGTCATCGACCGCTACATAGGTGCTGAATATCAGAGTCTGACCAGCGCATTACAAAAACAAGATTATGAAGGTATCGACAAAGCACTGTCGCAAGCCACTGCACTCAACATGCTTAATACAAAATACCTAATATACAATCCAGCGCAGAAACCTATAGTCAATCCTTATGCTTTGGGTGCTGCTTGGCGTGTAAGCAGCATAAAGAAAGCGCAGTCGCCCGACGAAGCCATACGCCTCATAGGTGGTTGCGACCTTAGCGAAGTGGCTATCATAGAGGGCAACAATGCCCAGTCTGCCCCCGACTCATCGGCTTCCATAATACGCACATCGTATGCACCAGATGCTCTTGAATATCAATCGGAGGCTGACACCGATGGTGTTGTTGTATTCAGCGAAATATACTACGACAAAGGTTGGCACGCATACATCGATGGCAAAGAGGCAGAGATACTACATGCCAATTACATATTACGTGCATTGCAAGTGCCAGCAGGCAAACATGCAATAAGATTTGAATTCCGACCACAATCGTATGCCATTGGCAACGTCATATCAACCATAGCATCAGCATTGGTTGTAATATTGATTGCTGGAGCCATATTCTTGGCATTGAGAAAAAAAGAAGTTGCCAAATAAAAATATAATCTATGAAGGAAAATCGAACACAGTATCGCAATCTGACTCAGAACGAAATAGCACATCTGCTGCAACAAGGCAATATAGCTACCGATTGGAACAATATATATGTTGCCGATGACTTTGCATCAGACAAAGTGCGCAATGTGTCGTTCGATGGCAAAGTAGAGATAGGTAGCAACGTTACACTACGCAACATACGTGTTACATTGTCCAACTACCGCATAGGTAATCATGTTAGCATCATCGACTGTGGAACTATTGCAGCCGATAGTGATTCTACATTTGGTATAGGATACGAAGTGTCTGTAGTTAACGAAGCAGGTGGCCGAGAAGTTCGTCTCTCATCTGATTTAACCAACAACATAGCCTATATTGTAGCCATGCACCGATACAACCAACAAATGGTTCAGGGCTACAATCGTCTTGTCGATACCGAGGCGGCTCTCATCAGAGGCAAGGCATACATTGCCGACGGTGCAACCATAGTAGGCTGTCAAACATTGCGCAATGTGCGTGTAGGACAAAGTGCACGCCTCGAAGGTTGCTCAGTACTCGAAAATGGAACTATACTATCATGCAAAGGTCAGCCAGCCATAGTAGGCTCCAATGTCATAGCACGCGACTTTGTATTTGCCGAAGGAGCACAAGTAACCGATGGCGCTATAATAAAAGGAGCATACATCGGACAATGTTCGCAAGTGGGCAGTGGGTTCTTTGCCGAGAATAGTCTTGTATTCTGTAATTGTCAACTCTTCAATGGCGAAGCAGTATCGGCATTCTGCGGACCATTTTCAGTGTCGCATCACAAAACATCGCTACTCATTGCAGCTCAGTATTCATTCTTCAATGCAGGCAGTGCTACGAATGCCAGTAACCACCATTACCGTTTAGGACCGTCGCACCAAGCCATATTCGATCGTGGAGTGAAGACGGGTAGCGGTAGCTATATTCTTGAACCTGCTCACATCGGAGCCTATACCATGGTAGTTGGTCAGCACAAAGGCAACCCAGATACCACACTATTCCCATTCTCATACTTGATAGAGAAGAACGGTGAAAGCTATCTAATGCCTGCACAAAACTTGCGCACCATAGGCATTTTCCGCGACGAACGCAAATGGATGAAACGCGACGGACGTATTGACGAAATAGCACGCGACCAATATACAGTCGACGTGTTCAATCCGCTCACCATATCACAATTCATAACAGCAGCACACGCTGCCGAACAAATGTGCGAGAAGACGCAAGGCGACACAATATTAAGCAACGGATTCCGCATACAAAAAGGATTGCTACAACGTGCAGCCAAATCATACAACGAAGTAGCTCAAACATACGTTCTCGATAGCTATTTGCACTCACAAGATTCTGATGGTGCAGCCGCATCGTGGGTCGACTGTGGCGGACTCATTGTGCCCAAAGAACAACTCGACACACTTGAGATGAACCTTGCAGAAGGACTATACACCTCGGTGGCCGACATAGCCAAGGCATTCAAAACCATGACTAACTATTATGCCAACGACAAAGCTGCATGGTGTGCCAAAGCAGCACGCGAATACTATGCCGCCGATGGACTCACCGATCACGATAATGCACAAAAAGTCATTACTGGCTACACCAACCTTATGAATAGTATGATAGCCGATGCACATAAAGACTTCGCCAAACGACTATCGACAGGTTATGCACTCGACGACACCGAACAAGCTTATCACGAATACACACTAATAAAAGGCACACCCGACACCAACAAAGATGTTGAATTGTGCAAAGAGTATTGGGAAGGGAAAATGGAATGGGCAAAAAAGGTATTCTAAATTCTTTAATTATGCACTATAGGTAATTAGAACTCATACCAAACTCGAGTTACATATTTTGCTAAATAATACCTATCTTTGTCCCCGTTCAGAAAAAACAAACAACAATATACTATGCAAGAAGAGGTAGAATTGGTGATAGAAGACACCAAAGAACAGATGAAAAAAGCCATTGACCACCTTGATTACGAACTTGGTAAGATTAGAGCTGGCAAGGCTAACCCTAAAGTGCTTGATGATGTAAAGGTTGACTATTTTGGTTCTGCCACACCACTGTCACAAGTGGCTAACATCAATGTTCCTGACCCTCGTACTATTGCCATTCGTCCTTGGGAAAAGAGTATGATACCAGCCATCGAACGCGCCATTATGGCTGCAAACCTTGGCATGAACCCCGATAACAATGGCGAAATGATACGTATACTTGTGCCACCATTGACAGAAGAACGTCGTCGCGACCTTGCAAAACAAGCTAAAGCTACTTGCGAAAATGCACGCATAGCTGTGCGCAATCTTCGCCGTGATGCCATCGAAGAGTTTAAGAAGATGAAGAAAGATGGTCTTGCTGAAGATGCACAGAAAGATGCTGAAGATCAAGCACAAAAAGTACACGACTCATACATCAAGAAAATAGATGAGATGTATGCTGCCAAAGAGAAAGATATAATGACCGTATAAAGTCATATCTTTTATAACATAAAAGAAGTCGCAACCCATAATACAACGATGGGTGCGTCTTCATTTTTTTCAATTTTTAGTTTTTAGTTTTTAATGTGCGGAATAGTTGGATACATCGGAAGTCGAACAGCCTATCCTATATTAATCAAGGGACTACAACGTCTTGAATATAGAGGCTACGATTCGGCTGGTATTGCCCTATTAGATGATAAAACAGTTAATGTATACAAACGCAAAGGTAAGGTGCGCGACTTGGAGCAACTTACCAAAGGCAATCCTATTGGTGGTACCATAGGTATTGGTCATACACGTTGGGCCACACATGGCATACCTAACGATGTAAATGCGCATCCACACACCTCGATGAATGGTAAGTTTATTATCGTTCACAATGGCATAATCGAGAATTTCTCACATCTAAAAAGCGAACTTATCAACCGCGGTTACACGTTCAAAACAGATACCGACACCGAAGTTTTAGCAAGCCTCATTGAAAACATCTACTCAAGCAATAATATACCAGCTGAGGTAGCTGTGCGCATAGCCCTAACAAAAGTAGTTGGCGCCTACGGCTTAGTTGTCATCTGCACTGAAGAACCCGATAAACTAATTGCAGCTCGCAAAGGTAGCCCATTGGTTATTGGTATTGGCAACGGCGAATATTTTTTGGCGTCAGATGCTACACCTATTGTTGAATACACCGACAAAATGGTATATCTCAACGATGGTGAAATAGCAGTAATGTCAGTAGATAGCCTTAAAATCACAAACTTAGACGATGAAGAGAAAGACCCTCAGGTAACCACCGTCAACATCAACATCGACAACATCGACAAGGGCAACTACGAACACTACATGCTCAAAGAGATACATGAGCAGCCAACATCGCTCTACGACACATTCCGTGGTCGTATCAATCCTGAGTTACGACAGATAAACTTAGGTGGTCTCAACGATGTGATGCCTCGATTAGCTCATGCCAAACGCATCATCATTGTAGCATGTGGCACTTCATATCACGCAGGCTTAGTTGGCGAATATTTGTTTGAAGAGTATGCTCGCATACCTGTTGAAGTAGAGTATGCTTCAGAATTCCGCTACCGTAACCCTATTATCAACCCAGATGATGTTATCATAGCTATATCACAAAGTGGAGAAACAGCCGACACATTGGCTGCCATACGTATGGCGAAAGAACAAGGTGCTCTCATATTAGGCATCTGCAACGTAGCTGGTTCATCAATACCACGAGAAACACACGCTGGTGTCTACACACACGCTGGTCCAGAAATAGGTGTTGCATCAACAAAAGCATTCACTGCACAAGTAATGGTGCTCACCATGATGGCATTCTTCTTGGGCAAAAAACGCGACGTAATCTCATCTGAGAAATACGAAAACATGGTTGATAGCATGATGAAAGTGCCAGCAGCCATTGAAGAACTAATGAAACATGAGCCACACATAAAAGATATAGCTCAAAAATATAAAGATGCCACAAACGCCATCTACCTTGGTCGCGGTTATTTGTTCCCTGTAGCCCTCGAAGGCGCACTAAAACTGAAAGAAATATCGTATATACACGCCGAAGGTTATCCAGCTGCCGAAATGAAACATGGTCCGATTGCGCTTATCGACCAAAACATGCCCGTGTTCGTCTTGGCAACTAAAGACAAGTATTACGAAAAGATAGTCAACAACATACAAGAAGTTAAAGCTCGCCGAGGACAAGTCATTGCCATAGTGTCAGAAGGTGATGAGACCATAAAGAAAATGGCCGATCACATCATCGAAGTGCCTAATGTCGACGAAGCTCTTATGCCACTCATTGCCGTTGTACCACTACAAATAATAAGCTACTACGTGGCTGTGATGCGTGGCTGCAATGTTGACCAACCACGTAACTTGGCAAAGTCGGTAACCGTTGAATAACAGAAAAAACAAACGACATGGAATCAACACGCCAGAAAAAAATATCGCGCCTCTTGCAAAAAGAGTGTGCTGAAATGTTTCAAAAAGAGCTACGCGAATTGGTACTCAACACAATGCTTTCAATAACCATAGCACGCGTGTCGAGCGACTTGTCGGTAGTAAAATTCTACATTTCGGTATTCCCATCGGAAAAAACCGATGCTGTACTACAAAACATAAACGCCAACAAGGTAAGAGTGCGCTACGCATTAGGTCAGCGCATTGGCAAGCAACTACGTATAGTGCCAGAACCTGCATTCTTTATTGATGACAGCCTCGACTATTTGGAGCATATCGACAAGTTGTTGGGCGAGGGTGAAGGAGGACTCTAACACATGCAATACGACCCTATAAAACGTTCGCTCGGCAAGGTGTTCAACGCCACACCAACATTGCGCGTCATATTCTACAAAATGCTCGACTTATTACTGCTACGTTCGTGGTATATAAGACGAGAACTCAATATTTGGCACAAAGCACTGAATGGCCAAACAACCTCGGTACTCGATGCTGGTAGCGGATTCGGACAATATACACACCGCATTGCAAGTTTGAATGGCAAACATCAGATTTTAGGTGTCGATGTAAAAGAAGAACAAATGGCAGATTGCAATGCCTTCTTTAAAAAATTAGGTTTAGCCGATAGAGTAAATTTCGAAGTGCAAGACCTAACTAAGTTCGTTTGTCCTGAAAAATTCGACCTTATCTTGTCTGTCGATGTAATGGAACACATACTCGACGATGTACAAGTATTCCGCAATTTCTATGCATCAATGCGCAATGGTGGCACACTGCTCATCTCTACTCCATCCGATCAAGGTGGCTCTGATGCTGATGAACACGAAGGCGACCATGCTCATGGTTTTATCGACGAACATGTGCGCGATGGTTACAACATAGACGATATACAACAGAAACTAACATCGGTTGGTTTTAAACATATCGAAGCCTCATATTCGTATGGTACCCCCGGACACATAGCATGGGTGCTATCGATGAAGTGGCCAATAACAGTGCTCAACGCATCAAAATTGTTCTTCATCTTGTTGCCATTCTATTATCTTATTGCATTCCCATTCTGCCTCATATTGAATGCCATCGATGTGCATTCGAAGCACACAACTGGCACAGGACTCATTGTGAAGGCTATAAAATAAAGCTATCTGCACATGACCAACAATTCGCTGCCACTTGTCATTGCTAAGCGATATCTATTTGCAAAAAAATCGCAAAATGTTATCAACATCATTTCGATGGTGTCGTCGCTTGGTATTATGGTAGGAACAGCTGCATTGCTCATTGTGCTGAGCGTTTTTAACGGACTAAATGTCTTTGTGGGGTCACTATTTGGCTCATTCGACCCAGACCTTAAGATTGAACCCAACGAAGGAAAAGTTTTTGTTGCCGACTCTACTTATGTGGCATCACTACTCAACATCGATGGTGTAGAGGCAGCGTCGTGTATGTTAT
>JBGUYH010000070.1:0-7735 GCA_045118595.1 Bacteroidales bacterium
TTATACGAACTTGTAGAAAAGTTTACGCTAGCTGAAAATGTTTGGTCTGGGTTGGCTTTGGAGTCTTGTGAGTGATTCCAACGCACCGAGAAGTCACGAGTTTCGCTATAATCTGGTAATTCCTTTTCCGATGTTTTATTAACAATGTAATCGCCAGAGAAACTACCTGAGAATTTATATCTCTTTTTATATGTTGATGATAGGTGTAGACCCCACGAACCTTTTGTATATATATCTGCCAATATCTTTAAGTCAAAATATTCGCTTGCTGCTAAGTAGTATCCACCATTGCGAAGGTAGAATCCTCGTGTCGATTCATCGCCATAGGTCGGAATTACGATACCAGAGCTATATGATTTCGTATTTGGAATGATTGCAAATGGTAATGCTATAGGCATTGGCACATCTTCCAAAACCAAATATGCTGGGCCAGTAACAGTCTTTTTCCCAGGTATAACTTTTGCTTTCGTTAAATTAAGATAGAAGTGTGGGTGGTCGTGATTTGAGCATGTGGTGTAACGAGCATCGCGCATGAAGTATGTTTTTTCGTCAACGCGTTTAGCTTTTTCGCCAATGATGAAACCTTCGCCTTGTTCGGTTACAACGTGCGTGATGATAGCCTTTTTTGTTTTGAAATTGTACTTCATCTCTCGCATAGTGTACTCGCCACTCTTGTCTTTAAAAATAGGCAAATCTTCTTCTTTGCCAGTTGAATCGCGCCTACCGCAAGCATAAGCGATGGTGCTATCCATATCGAGTTCGATACGATGGGCGGTAAGGGTTATATCGCCATATTCTATTTGCGCTTTTCCATATAGATACAATTTCTTATTGTCGAAGTCGAAAGCCATAGAGTCGCTGGCTGTATATTTAACTTCGGTATCAAGAAATGATTTCTGTCCACTCTTTTCTCCTTGTGTTTTCTTCGATGTTTTCTTTCTCGAAGGTAAAGTATCAGTTGTAGTAGAGTCGGCAGTGGTGCGAATCATGTCTCTAATATTGACAACCGTGTCAGCAACAATAAAAGGTTCTATAACTCTATTCATTGGTCTTTCTGAGGCAAATACAAACATTTGCCCTAACACGGCTGTGGCTGCTAAGAATGGCAGACGAAATATCTTATGTATTCTGATTGTTGCCAAATATCTTTTGTCTGTGATATGGTTTCTGTCTGTTTCTAAAACGACGCGCAAAGATAGCAACAATCGAGCCATTTTTACTCATTTACGCATAAGAATTATCGAACATGATAAAAAACAACATCGTATGTTGTGGAAAACGAGAAGGCAAAACTTTGAGTTATAATTATTAAAATTCTATCTTTGCAACATTAATTTACATATAAAGATTTATGTCGAATCTAAAGAAATCACAGGACAAAATTTTAGCTGGCGTTTGTGGCGGTATAGCTGAAAAATTGGATGCAGATCCAACTATTGTTAGAGTAGTATACGCAGCATTGTCAATATTTTGTTTCCCATTTGTCTTGCTCTACATTGTAATGTGTTTTGTAATGCCAGAGTAAGTTTTAGTTTTGAATTATAATGAATCGAAAAGAAGAATATCAAAATATCAATTCAGTTATAAGCCTTTTTGAGCGCAGTGTCAGATTATATCCTAATAACCCATTGATATGGGAAAAACAAGATGGAGAATATCGGGCAACAACTTATAAGGAGATAGCTAATGAGGCTAAACAATTTGCAGCATCGCTACTGAAACATGGTTTTAAGTATGGTGAGCGCATCGCTCTTTTGTCAGAAGGACGAAAAGATTGGCTTGTGGCTGAGTTAGGTATGTTTTACATAGGTGTGGTAAATGTTCCATTATCGACAAAACTTGATGCCAGCGAAGTGGCATTCCGTATTCGTCATTCTGGAGCACGAGCTATTGTAGTGTCGCGTACACAAGCGGCGAAGGCTGAGCAAGTGAAAAATACAGTTGATACTCTCAGTTGTATAATTTATCTTGATGATATGCCGTCAGATGCAAGCGCATTGTCGTTTGCTACAATGAAAAAAGAGGGTAGTCGATTAAGAAACGAAGATGAGACTCGCGATATATATGCAAATATACGTTATAACGTTAATCCAGACGATTTGGCAAATATATCGTACACCTCTGGTACAACGGCAATGCCTAAAGGAATAATGCTTACACAGCGTAACTATGCAGCAAATGCATTACAAAGTTGTTCGCGTGTTAGCATCTTGCCAAGTAGTGTGTCGCTAACCATATTACCATGGGACCATTCGTTTGCTCATACGGCCAATGTCTATTGTTTTATTTACTATGGAGCAAGCATTGCAACACAAGAAATAGGTCGTACACCTATCGAAACGCTAAAAAATATACCAAAGAATATCAACGAGATACGCCCAGATCTGATGATGAGCGTGCCAGCCTTGTCAAAGTCGTTTCGGAAAAATATCGAAAGCGGTATTCATCAGCAAGGACGAATGGCAGAGCGATTGTTTAATGTATGCTTAAAAATATCGTATGCCTATAACGCTGATGGATTTTCTCGTGGTAAAGGTTGGCGCATATTGCTTAAGCCTCTTCATAAAATCGCCGATAAGCTTATTTATAGTAAGATACGAGCAAATTTTGGCGGACGACTGAGATATTTTATTGGTGGAGGAGCTTTGCTCGATATAGAATTACAACGTTTCTTTGCTGCCATTGGTATCCCTATAATGCAAGGGTATGGCTTGTCAGAAGCCTCACCAGTAATATCGACTAACGCACTCGATGCTCATAAATTTGGAACATCGGGTAAGGTTGTCGACTTTATGGAACTCAAGATTTGTGACGCCGATGGGAATCAGTTGCCAAATGGTGAAAAAGGCGAGATTGTAATAAAGGGCGATAATGTAATGGTAGGTTATTGGAATAACCCAGAGGCAACTGCCGAAGCATTGATAGATGGTTGGTTACATACTGGCGATATGGGACTCATCGATAAGGACGGTTTTTTAGTAGTACTTGGTCGATTTAAGAGTTTGCTAATCAGTAGTGATGGCGAAAAATATAGTCCAGAAGGTATCGAAGAGTCGATTGTCGACTGCTCGCCATACATCGAACAATGTGTACTTTACAATAATCAGTCGCCATACACATCGGCACTTATAGTTCCTAACGCAGCCAACATACGTCGAGCACTTGCCGAGAATGGTGTTGATGTTAATACAACGGAGGGGCAAGATGCTGCACTTATGCTTATTCAGGCTGCACTTAACGAATATCGTAAAGGTGGTAAATATGATGGATTATTCCCCGAAAGATGGTTGCCTGCAGCAGTGGCTATATTGCCAGAAGGATTTACTGAAGATAATCATCTGCTCAATTCGACAATGAAAGTAGTTCGAGGTAAAGTAGTAGAATATTTTGCTCAAGAAATGAAATTTGTCTATTCTGCAGAAGCTAAAAATATATGCAACAATAAAAATAGAGCGGCGTTGCAAGCAATAATGCAGCGTTGACATCAGCAGCAAAACAACACAGATAACTAAAACAAGTAAGGCTATGTCAAGAGATTTTTCAATTCACTACAACACGTCGCCATCTGAGCACCTAATTATTGAAATTAAAACATCGATAATGGGTGATGTAGAACGTCATCAGATGAAGAATACTAATGGAGAACATATCTACATCGATAAGTCGAGCAATGAGATATGGTATCGCTATTGCGTTGTGCGCGACGATGGCGAAATTTCTGAACGTCATTTTAGGCATCTTAGTGCCATAAGTGATATTGCTATCATCGATACATGGCGTTCACCAGAAATGCATGCCGAAGCACTTAAAGCAGAGGCTTTCGCAAGCGCAGTGTTTAGTCCTGATGCTGGCTCTCCTGACATATCTGAACCCAAGAAAGGCAATATAGTAATACGCTTAACCGACCCGCGAATAGGTAAAGATGAAGCCTTTTGCATAGTGATGAAGCAATTCATATCATGGGATGTGCAGCGTGCCTACTTGATGAATCGTCATAAAAACTTTACATGGCAATACGAACTCCCTAACGACCGATTGCTAAAAGAACTTGAATTTAAATTTGGCATTTGGGATACTCGTAATAACTGTTTTAAACGATATGAAGAGGGCGAAAATCATATAATAAAAGTAGGTGAAACTACTCGCACAACACTCATAAACTACGATTCGTTCTACTATGAAAAAGATTGGCGAGCAGCAGGTGTTGCCGTACCAGTATTTGCACTACGTACTCGTACAAGCAGAGGCTGTGGTGAATTTGCCGATATTGCTGCATTATCTGATTGGTGTGTAGCTGCTGGATTGAAAGTAATACAACTACTACCTATTAACGATACAACATCAAATAACAATTTTAAAGATAGTTATCCGTACAACGCAATTTCAGTAATGGCACTACATCCTAACTATATTAGTGTGCAGCGTGTGTACGAGTATTATGGCGAACGCATTGGAGCTCTTGATCGCGAAACAGCAATATTCATCAATAATATGAATATGGTTGATTATGATCGTACACGCGATTGGAAAAAGCAGACATTGCGAAAACTTTTCAATAGCAAATTTGATGTTATCGTAGCCGATGAAGAGTTTAAGCGTTATGTAGAAAATAATAAATGGTGGTTACATAACTACGCAGCATTTGCCTATTTGCGCGATAAATACCGTACATCAAACTTCAGACAGTGGGGCGAATATGCTGAATATAACAAAAACATAATCGATGCACTATTTGATGTAAATGCTGATAGTTATAGTGATGTAATGTTTAGCACTTTTGTGCAATACCACCTTGAAAAGCAATTGTCAGAAGCTATCAAGCATTGTCACGATAATGGCATAGCCGTGAAGGGCGACCTGCCAATAGGCATTAATCCGAACTCAGTTGAGGCATGGGTTGAACCTGATTTGTTCGACTTCTCATTGCAAGCAGGTGCGCCACCCGATTTCTTCTCACGTGATGGTCAGAACTGGGGGTTCCCAATATATAATTGGGGTAAAATGGCAAAGAATGGCTATAAATGGTGGGAGAGAAGAATGGGACGTATGCAACAGTTTTTCGACGTGTTCCGCATCGACCATATATTGGGATTTTTTCGTATTTGGGCCATTCCACATCCGTTCAAAAGTGGACTAATGGGCGTATTCTCACCAGCATTGCCTCTGTCGGCCGAAGAAATAAAACGACGCGGATTTGCTCAGAATTTGCGCAATTTTACACATCCAGTAGTAAGTCGCGAATTTATAAACGAGCAGTTGGGTGAGTATGCTCCTGCTATGATTGCTGAAATGTTTGAACCATGCGACAATTTATTACGTTTGCGCGATGAGTATAGCAATCCAGCAAAAGCATACGAATGGATAGAGAATCATGTGGTAAGAGCAATGGCACGAGATCGCATACGTTATGGTTTCGACAATATTCTACATGAAGTGCTCTTTGTTAGCATAAAACGAGGAGAATATCATCCTCGCATAATGTTAACCCAAACCGATCGTTTCTCGATGCTTACGGAAAGCGAACAAAATGCATTGCGTGCTATGCACGATGACTTTTTCTTCCATCGTCATAACGAATTTTGGAAGCAGCAAGCTATACAAAACCTTGATGGTATGCTGCGTAAATGTAAAATGCTTGTATGTGGTGAAGATTTGGGTATGATACCAGCATCGGTACCTATCGTTATGAAACGTATGCAGATATTATCGCTCGAATTGCAACGTATGCCAAAGTTGAATTGGGAACGTTACGGCGATTGCTCTAAATACGACTATATGTCGGTTTGTGCTACATCATCGCACGATATATCGAGCATCAGAGGATGGTGGGAAGAGAATGCACAAGAAACACAATGGTACTACAATAATATATTGCATCGAGAAGGACAAGCACCAATATATGCAAGTGGTGAAATAGTATCAGACATAATTGCGTTGCATATGAAAGCACCTTCAGTATTGTGCATAAATCCAATACAAGATTATGCAGGTACAGTTGACCATATGCCACATTTGCTACCATACGAAGAGCGTATCAACGAACCATCGAATCCAAATAATTATTGGCGTTATCGCATACCATTTTGCATAGATGAAGCAGTTGAAAAATATCCGCTTATGCATCAGAATGTTAGGCGTTTGGTCAAAGAAAGTGGGCGATTGCAAAAATAGATAAACAATGAAGAAAATTGTAATACTAACAGCACTATTGTTATATCTAACGACAGCGTGTAATTGGCATAATGCACAAGATGTACGCTTACTCGATGGATTATGGACAATTACTGAGATAGATGGTACTTCGACAATATGTGATAGCGTTCCACTTGAATTTGACATCGACATAGAAGCTAATAGTTTTTCAGGCAATGCAGGTTGTAATACCATAAGTGGCACAATAACGGCAGATACCACATATACTAATGCTATAGTGCTGCATGCTACAACTATTGGACGTATGATGTGCGATGATATGATACATGAAACACGTTTATTAAGTGCTTTGAAACATATTGCAACATATCAAGTCGACACAATAGTTAATCCGTTGCAATTGACTTTTTTTGATGATAATGGAGATGCATTGCTAAAACTTAGCTACCTCAAGTCGCGCGAGGCTACAGAATGGAGCATCAACGGCAAGTGGACAATAAAATCGGTAAATGGCATACTTACCGAAGGTACAGAATCGGGCACAGAACTGATATTCGATTTGGCCGATGGTGTTGTGAACGGACATATTGGTTGCAATAGCATTAGTGGAAGTATGCTGTTTGACGATGAATCAATAAGTTTTTCCGATATTTGCAATACAGATGTCTATTGTGATAGTAATTCAATGATGATTGAAGACATGGTGCACACAGTACTTGGTTATGTTAGTCGTTGGACAGTTCAAAATGGCGAACTTATTCTATCAGATATGTCAGAAAAGAATATTATAGTGTTAATAAAAGGATAATATAAAGAAAATCAGAAATATAAACGATGATACAAAGAAAACAAACATTGATGATTCTTGTAGCACTAATACTTACAGCTACACTATTTTTTCAAGATATGGGTCTGTTCTCGGCATCAGCCAATCTGTTTGAACTCAATTTCTATTCTCTGACAGATATAACCAATGCAGATGCCCCCGAAATGGTATATCCACTCATACCGTTAGCAGCTTTAGTAGTATTAGTCAATTTGCTCAATTTATTAGCAATATTTCTATTCAAAAATCGTCCGTTACAGATGCGTGTATGTGGGCTAAATGTTGGCATATTGCTAGGTTTAGCAGCCATAATATTCTATCTCAATATTATTATAGCTCGCGATTTGGAAACCGATTGGCATCTGAATTGTTCCATATTAGTTCCGCTGATAGCAGCTGTGCTTAACTTTTTCGCATATCGTGCAATAAGCGATGATGAAGCTCTTATTCAAAGCTTAAATAGGTTGAGATAATAGATGGATTTAATATCATTATTTGACTATATCGGAACGTTTGTTTTTGCTATAAGTGGAGCTCTTGTAGCAGCAGAAAAACGTTTCGATATTTTTGGTGCTCTAACTATTGGTTTCGCAACAGCAGTAGGCGGTGGTACGTTGCGCGATGTTATGCTTGGTGTTGAACCTGTTACGTGGATATGTTCGCTGAGCTATTTCTATGTAACAATAGCAGGTGTCGTTGTTACTATTTTGTTTCAACCATTTGTATTGAAAATGCGAAGTACCCTATTCTTATTCG
>JBGUYH010000071.1:0-6547 GCA_045118595.1 Bacteroidales bacterium
CCGACAAGTCGGTTAGCGAAGAATAGCCACCCGATGCATAAAGCACGACTTCAGGCATTATGGGTGGCAATGTCTGCTGAGCTTTGACAACAACTGTGGTTATCAACAGCAAAAGAGCTATTATTCGTTGCACTCTCTCTTCTCCTAAAAAAAGATTAATGAGTGAGTATTTCCAAACCTGTTTCGGTCATCAAGAATGTATGTTCCCATTGTGCCGATGGCAATCCATCGCGTGTAGTTACAGTCCAACCATCTTCGCGGCTAAAATGCACCTCTTTCTTGCCCATGTTAATCATTGGTTCGATGGTAAACACCATGCCTGGTACGAGCAACATACCAGTCTTTGGTCGACCATAATGTGTCACCTCTGGTTCTTCGTGAAATTCGACACCAACGCCATGCCCACAAAGTTCACGCACAACACTATAGCCATTGGCTTGCGCATGACACTGAATGGCATAGCCCACATCACCAACAAAGCGATAAGGCTGCGCTTCACGCATACCTACTTGCAAACATTCCATTGTAACATCTACAAGGCGCTGCTTCTCTGGGGTTGTTTCACCTATGATAAACATACGTGAAGCATCGGCATAATAACCATCAAGAATTGTTGTGCAGTCAACGTTGACTATTTGTCCTGGTTTGAAAAATGTCTTATCATCAGGAATGCCATGACATACTACATTATCAATCGAAATGCACGAACTTTTCGGATAACCTTCGTAATTAAGTGGTGCAGGTATACCTCCATGATCGAGGGTAAATTGATGTATCAGATTGTCGAGTTGCTCAGTTGTCATACCTTCTTTTATCTCTGTTGCAACCATGTCGAGCAATGCTGTATTTAGCACACCACTCTTGCGTATACCTTCTATTTGTTCAGGAGTCTTTATCAATTTTCGCTTCGGAACCAAATAACCTTCTCTTTGGAAACGAAGAATAATTTTATCCATCTCTGTTGGTGCTTGTCCTTTGGGCACCGACCAATTTTTCTTTATAAACATAGTTCTATCTATTTATTTTTTCAACCATAAATATTGTAACGCGCCATCACATATTCGCATTAATTCACCACACCAAAGTACTATCGATGTTACTAATATTATTAGTCCCCAATCGGTTATACTTAAAGCTGTAACATTAAACATTGGCCCACCTACATTAACTATCAGAACTTGTCCAATTAAAATTAACAACAAGATAATCAAAAAGTTTTGGCACTTAGCAATATGCTTAAATGCACTTGAATGTGTATTAAAAGCTTTTGCATTAAACATATTCCAAAATTGTATGAGCACAAATGTTGTAAAGAACAGAGAATGCTCGTATATAGTCAGTACGCCATCGCGCTCAAAATTGCCCCAATTAGTGGTAAACAATTGCGATATTGATGTTATGCTATACGTTTGTAATAAATGCAAAAATGCCATCAATACAATAACGAATAAAACACCAGATAACAATATCTCTATTAGCATCCGATGTGTTATGATATGTGCCTTCGGATTGCGAGGTTTGCATACCATCACATCAGCTTCAGGTGGCAACGAGGCTAATGCCATTGCTGCAAAGGTATCCATTATTATGTTGACCCATAACATTTGTGTAACTGTGAGTGGCGAATCAACACCAATAAAAGCTCCTGCCATAACCACTATGCAAGCTGCCACATTGATGGTTAATTGGAAAATTATGAAACGTTGTATGTTGCGATAGAGCGAGCGTCCCCAAAGTACGGCCTTATTAATGCTCTTAAAAGAATTATCGATGATTGTTATGGCCGAAGCTTGCTTGGCTGCACTTGTACCATCTCCCATCGACAAACCTATTTGTGCAGCTTTTAGTGCAGGTGCATCGTTTGTGCCGTCACCAGTTACAGCTACAACTTCACCGCTATCTTGCAACAAACGCACAAGGCGAGCTTTATCCATAGGTCTGGCTCTCGACATTATCTTTATGCGTTCTGCAACCCGACGTGCAACATCGTCATCCATTGCCGAAAAATCGGCTCCCGTAACAAAAGCATCGGCACTTTCATTATCGCTCACCAATCCTATCTGTTTACCTATTTCACAAGCTGTTGCTGGCGTATCACCTGTAACTATTTTGACCTTTATTCCTGCTGTTAAACATTCTGCTACTGCTTGTGGCACGTCGCTACGTACAGGATCGCTTATTGCTACAAAACCTATAAAACTCAGATTATCAACTGCAAACTGTCCGTCAGCATTAAAACACTCTACATTACTTGGCATCAATGCTGTTGCAAAACCAAGCGTACGCATTGCTTTATGCTGATAACCGAGCAATTGCTGCATTATATATTCTGTAGCCTCATCTGTTTTAGCCACTATGCCATCTGCCCTTGTCATGGATGTACACATCGATAAAACAATCTCTGGTGCACCTTTGACAAGGAGTATATTTTGTGTATCGGACACTTTAAGCAGTGTGGCCATGTATTTTTTCTCTGTAGAGAATGCTAATTGTGATACTATTTCGGCATCGGAACGAAGTTGCTTATAATCAATACCATGATCGTAAAGCCATAGTAGAAGTGCACCTTCTGTCGGATTACCAATAGCCGACACTTTACCAACTGATAAATTCAGATTTGCTGTTGAGTTTACAGCCATCGACATTGCTACTACCTTGTCTATTGCTTGACTACTTTGCAGTGGGAAATATGTGTCGATGACGCGCATCTGATTTTGTGTCAGAGTGCCTGTTTTGTCGGTACAAATAACTGTTGCAGCACCCATAGTTTCGCAAGCATGCATTTTACGCACTAAGTTGTTCGATTTGAGCATACGTCTCATACTAAGTGCTAAGCTCAAACTTACACTCATAGGCAATCCTTCGGGTACAGCCACGACGATAATAGCCACAGCAATCATCAATGTATCAAGCACATACTGACCAATACCAATAACATCATCACCCACAGGTGCATTACCACTAAAAAATTGCCATGCCCTACCTACTATGATTATAGCCGCTACAATATAACTCATGATATTTATATCGGAACTGAGCTTTTCGAGTTGCTGATTGAGTGGAGTCTTTACGTTATTGTCTATTTGTGCACCTTTGTACACTTTGCCATATTCCGTTTTGTCTCCAACCATTGTCACCTTCATCACACCATTGCCGTCAATCACCGTAGTGCCGCGCATTACCATATCCGATGGATATGTAGCTTCAGAGTCGAACTGTGCCGAGTCTATGGTTTTTCGTGCCGAAGGTTCGCCCGTAAGCACACTCTCGTTTACCATCATCGAGATAGCATCGAGCAGTTCACCATCGGCAGGAACTTCATCGCCTGTATCGAGAATAACAATGTCGCCAACCACAACTTCATTGCGCGGTACCATACAGTAGTTGCCATTACGCAATACTTTTATTGGCTGAGTCTCACTCTCTTTATTCAGTATATCAAACTTCTTATTAGCATTGAGTTCGAAGAAAAAGCCTACGCCAGTTGCCAACAATATGGCTATCAGTATACCTAATGGCTCAAAAAACACCGATGCCGACACATTGGTTGCCACATACTGATAAACTGACACAATAACAGACAACATCATTGCAACTAAAAGTACAATGATTAGCGGATCTCGAAATTTAGCCAACAACAAAATCCATATGCTTTCTTGTGGTGGATCTGTTAGTTCGTTGCGACCATACAATTTGCGCATTTCAAGCACTTGCGCATCGGTAAGTCCTATATATGTTTTTTTATGTTTCATTTGTTGATGTCAATAGACTGAGCTTCGTCGAGCCATATTTTTACCTGTGCATCGCTCGGCATACGCCAATCGCCACGTGGCGACAGACTTACCGAACCTACTTTAGGCCCATCGGGTAAAGCCGAACGTTTAAATTGCTGACTAAAGAATCGGCGCATAAATGTCACGAGCCATTTTTTTATCGTCGCACCATCGTATTGCTTCCCAAAAGCATGCTCTGCCATAAAGAATAATTTTTGTGGACCAAAACCAAAACGCACATAGTTGTAGAGGAAGAAATCATGAAGTTCATATGGACCAACTAGATCTTCTGTTTTTTGTGCTATATTACCCTTTTCATCAGCAGGCAATAATTCTGGACTTATTGGTGTATCGACAATATCGAGCAAATATGGCTTAGCACTTTCATCGGCACCATCTTGAGCAACCCATTTCACTAAGTATTTGACCAATGTCTTGGGCACACTTGCATTTACACCATACATCGACATATGATCGCCATTGTATGTAGCCCAACCAAGTGCTAATTCAGACAAATCGCCTGTTCCTACAACCAAACCACCTTCTTTGTTTGCAACATCCATTAGTATGAGTGTGCGCATTCGAGCCTGACCATTCTCATAGGTCACACTTCTGTCGGTTAATGGCAATTCTATATCAGCAAAATGTTGTTCACATGCTGCCTTTATACTTATTTCACGCACCGTAATACCAAGTGCTTTCATTAGGTTTATAGCATTGTTATATGTACGTCCTGTTGTTCCAAAACCAGGCATAGTAATACCAATAACATTCTTGCGCGATAATCCTAATTTATCCATAGTTCGAACAGCAACAAGCAGTGCCAATGTTGAATCCAAACCACCAGATATACCTATTATGGCACATTTTGAATGCGATGCCACATAGCGTTGTGCGAAACCACTAACTTGTATTGAGAATATCTCGTTGCAACGCTCATCCATAGTTCGTTCATCACTAGGGATAAATGGATAAGGCTCAAAAGTTCTGTTAATCTGCTTACAGCAATTGCTACGCACCGATATATCTATTTTGGCATAATCAGGCATATTCCCCATTGCCACAAATGTGCTCTGATGCAGTCGTTGAGCATTTATCTTTTCCAAATCAACATCTGCAACTATAAGCGAACCATCGGTTCTGAATCGTTCTCCTTCAACTAATATTGTGCCATTCTCGGCTACATACGAACTACCACCAAATACAAGGTCTGTACTCGACTCACCATAGCCACATGAGGCATAGACATAAGCCGACACCGTACGCGCCGACTGCTGCTTAACAAGTGATGTAAGATACCCATGCTTACCAACCATCTCGTTGCTAGCCGAGAGATTAACTATCAAATTGGCACCACTCAACGCCTGATAAGATGAAGGTGGTATTGGTACCCACAAATCTTCGCATATCTCAACACCCATGTTGAGCTTTCCACAAGTAAACAGAAGATGTCCGAATGGTACAACTTTATTGCACAAAAGCACACTATTAACATTTGCCATACTACCCGATGTAAACCATCGAGCCTCATAGAATTCACCATAGTTAGGCAAATATGTCTTTGGAACAACACCTACTATTGCACCTTTATTGATAATAATAGCACAATTGTAGAGTCGTCCACTATGCTGCACAGGCATACCTACAACAGACACTAACTCAAGCTCTTTCGAAGCATTCACAACCCGCTCAAGTGCCAACTCTGCTCTCGATAGGAAATATGGTTGCAAAAATAAATCGGCACAAGTATAACCCGTTACGCACAATTCAGGAAAAACAACTACACCAACCTCTGCCTTATCTGCTTCGGTCATCAATTTAATTATCTCTGTTGCATTTGCTTCACATTCAGCCACTGCACATTTAGGCACAGCAGCAGCCACTTTTAAAAAGCCATACTTATTCATATCTATCACCCTTGAATAAGAAAAATTGTCGGACGTTTGTCTATATCTGGTGCGCTTACCGAACGCCATTGCGACACAGTACGTGTAACTATATATTCATCCAAACATGTTACATTACATGCCACACACAAACGCGTTTGCGGTCGGAGTGCAAAAAGCAAATCTTGAAACATTTTCTGATTACGATAAGGAGTTTCTATAAAAATCTGTGTCTGATTTTCACGTACCGAACGCTCTTCTAAACGCTTGATAGCTTTTATATTGTCACTCTTTTCTACTGGCAGATAACCAACAAAGGCAAAATTTTGTCCATTCATTCCCGATGCCATCATTGCTAACAATATGCTCGATGGACCAACAAGTGGAACAACTTGAATACCTTTTTGATGTGCCAATGCTACAACATCTGCCCCAGGATCAGCTACACCCGGACAACCAGCCTCTGATACTATACCCATATCAGAACCTTGTTCTGCCACCTTCAAATACGATGGAATATCTTCAGCTCGCGTACGTTTATTCAGTTCATAAAACGTAAGTTCATCAATGTTTATCGCCTTATCTACACGCTTTAGAAACCTACGAACTGTACGAACATCTTCTACAATAAAATGCTTTAACGAACGTATAATCCGCACATTTTCAGTAGGGAAACTACGTTCTGAATCACTTTCATTTATTTCACCGAGAAAATTCGGAATCAGATATATTTTTCCTTTCACAATCAGATATTTTTCTGCTATGCAAAGATAAAGACTTTTACTGACGAGTCACCAATTAATGAGTTATGAATTTTGAATTGTACGCAGTCTATTGTTCATTATTGTAGCTACACAACAACAAAAAAAATCCTCTCAAGTCATCAGA
>JBGUYH010000072.1:0-5623 GCA_045118595.1 Bacteroidales bacterium
TGTACGGCAAAAGGGTTGGCTGTTGTTCGGGCACCAATCCATAGCATATCGACGCCGTATTTGATGGCTTCGTGCACATGGTGAGCCGTTGCAACCTCTGTTGATATGAACATGCCTGTCTCTTTTTTTACCTTTTGCATCCATGGTAATCCATCAGAGCCTACGCCTTCGAATGCTCCCGGACGTGTGCGTGGTTTCCATATACCAGCACGGAATATTTTTACGCCGTTGGCTGCCAACTCGCGTGCTGTATTGAGCACTTGTTCTTCTGTTTCGGCTGAGCACGGACCAGCTATGACAATTGGGCGTGTTAGTTCAACGCCAGGGAGCGTAATGGGCTCCAATTCCAATTTAGTTTCCATCTATGTTTTAAGTTCTAAGTTTTTTAAGTTCTAAGTTCTAAGTTCTAAGTTCTAAAATAGTCAGTAACTATTTCATCTCTTTTATTCTTCGCAATGCTTCTTCAAATACAGGTATTTTGGCGCATAGCGATATGCGTAAGAATCGATCGCCTTGACTTCCGAAGATGAAGCCTGGTGTGATGAAAACGCCAGTTTTGTTGAGTATCTCATCACTTTGTGCTTCGGCATTTGCCCATTTATCTGATACTCGAGCCCACACAAAGAGTCCACCTTGATTGTGGTCGAATTGACAACCGAGTGTTTCCATTATTTCAAAGGCATATTTTTGTCGGTTGCGGTATTCGGTGTTTATCTTATCAAACCAATCTTTCTGTAGTGTAAGAGCTTTAGCAGCTGCTACTTGCATTGGACGAAAAACACCGCTATCCATATTCGATTTTACCTTTAGTACGGTGGCTATAACATCGGCATTAGAGGCTGCCATGCCAAAACGCCAACCTGCCATATTGTGGGCTTTCGACATTGAGTTGAGTTCGATAGCTACATCTTTAGCACCTTCGATAGCTAAGAGGCTTATCGGATGCTCGTTGAGAATGAAGCTATATGGATTATCGTTGCAGATAAGTATGTTGTGTCGTCGACCAAAATCAACAATTTTCTGATATAGCTCCATTGTGGCAGGTGCACCAGTTGGCATGTTTGGATAGTTAATCCACATCATCTTTACACCATTGAGGTTGGTGTGTTCCAACTCATCAAAGTCGGGTTGCCAACCAAGGTGTTCGTATAGTTTATATTTGATAGTGCGTGCTCCAACAAGGTTCGCAACCGACGAATAGGTAGGGTAGCCAGGGTCTGGTACCAAAACGCCATCGCCTTCGTTGATGAATGCCATCATTATGTGCATTATGCCCTCTTTAGAACCAATGAGTGGCAATATTTCGTTGTCGGGGTTGAGGTCAACGCCATACCATTGTTTGTACCATTGTGCATATCCAGCTCTCAGTTCTGGTATGCCAACATACGATTGGTATCCGTGTACGTTGGGTTTGCGTGCTTCGGTGGCAAGTGTCTCAATAACATCGTCGGCAGGTGGCATGTCGGGGCTACCTATGCCGAGGTTGATAACATCGACACCCGATTTGCGCATGGCATCGAGTCGGCGATTGTTGCGTGAGAAATAGTACTCTTGTACGGTACCTACTCTTTTCGATGGTTCTATAATCATTGTTGTTATGTGTTTCAGGTTGTTATTATGTATCGTTGTTTAGTCTTCGTGGCTTTGTCGTCCGTTTTCGTATTCGCCCAATACTACAAGTTTTGCACATAATGGACGCACGGCATCGAGGGCTTGTATGTAGCGGGTGTAGTTGTTAAACGAGAGGTCGATGTAGAAAAGGTATTCCCATTCGTGTCCGACAACAGGGTTCGACTGTATTTTTGATAGGTTGATACCATAGAATGCTAATATGGTAAGCACTTTTGATAAGCTACCAACTTCTTTAGCTTGTGGCAATGAGAATACTACTGACGAACGGTTGATGCGGTTTTGTGCCAATAGTTCGTCCATTTCTGTGCGTCCGCGATCACTAACAACAAGGAAACGTGTGAAGTTCTTTTTGTTTGTTTCGATGCCTTTGTGTAATATTTCGAGTCCGTAGAGGTTGGCTGCAAGTTCAGGTGCAATAGCGCCTACGTTGCGTAATTTCATATCGGCAACATCTTTTGCCGATAGTGCAGTGTCGTCGCTTTCAATGAGTCGGATATGAGGGTAATCGCGGAAGAAGGCTTCGCATTGGCGTAGTGCCATAGGGTGTGAGCGTACTTCGGTTAGGTCATCCATTTTGACACCAGGTAGCACCATTAGGTTGTGTTTGATGCGTAGTTTGTATTCTCCTATAACTTCGAGTCCAGAGTCTTTGAGTAGTGTGTAGTTCGCTTGTATTGAGCCAACAAGTGTATTTTCTATGGCAACAATGCCGTAGAGCGAGCGGTCTTGCTTAACACGTTCAAAGAGTTCTTCAAATGTGATACATGGTACAATTTCAACATCATATCCTTCGAAGAATTCACGTGCTGCTATTTCATGATTAGCACCTGCTACGCCTTGTATGGCTACTCTCTTCACTTCTTTCATCTTCTGTTCTAATTCGGTTGTCTTAAAACAAAAAACCCACCTTGTTCGGGTGGGCTCTTGTTTGGTTCGTTATATTTTCAAATCACATGCAACACCCACCCTTTTCTTGGCGATAGCCAAAAAAGTAAAAGTAAAAACCCATATAAAATCGAGTGTTGAGCATGATTTATCTTTATTTGCTTTTAATTTCACAACGCAAAAATATAAAAAGTATTTTTACGTTGTTCACTTCTAATGATAAAAGTTTAAAAAAAATATTGTTGTTAAAAACTAAACTTAAAACAATTCCGAGTTCTATATTGCAAATTTTCAATTTAGAACTCGGAATGTGTTATTATTCTCCGTATCCTCCGCCGATGTTACCTCCATCGTCTTCGCCACCTTGTTCAGGTTGCATACGTTTTTTGCCAGTCATATTACCAAAGCTCCACGATAGTTGTATCATACCACGGCGACCACCGCGCCACATTTCACTATCTTGGCGGAAGCCTTCTCCGCTAGTCTTAGTGTGCCATTTGCGTGAGTCGAGAAGGTCTCGACCATTGATAGCGAGTGTGAGTCGTCGGTCGAAGAATGTCTTGCGTAAACCCATATCGAGGTTGTACGATGCTTTGCGTTTACCTTGTGTAACTACTTTGGGAGCATCGTAGCTAAATGTTGTTTGGAATGAGATTTCTTTTGGTAACATTACCGAGGCCATTATTTTGGCGTTCCACGAGAAATCTTCATCATTGGCCACATTGACATTGTATATCGAACCGTCGGTGAGAGTGAAGTTGAATGATCCACCATTGAGTTTGTAGTAGAAGAAGTTGAGGGTGGTGGTGAGGTCGAGACGGTTGAAAAGTCGGTTTTTACCAATTATTTCAAGACCAGAGCTAAGGTCTTTCGATACATTTTCGTTGGTCTGATAACGTATGCCATTGTCGATGTAGCTAATGCGTTGTATGATGTCGGTTGATGGACGATAGTAAGCCGAAAGCGACAATGTGTGATCATTCCATGTTTTGATATAGTTAAATTCAAACGAATTGCTATATTCTGGTGTTAATTCAGGATTACCATATGAGATGTTGGTTGAATCAGATATGTTTTTGAACGAATTAAGTTCGCCACCCCACGGACGACGCAAGCGGCGTGTATAGTTGAGTTGCAACTCTTGTGTTTCGTTAATGTGGTAGCTGAGGTACATGGTTGGGAAGAGTTTGAAATAGTCTTTGCTAAATTTGATGCTCTCTCCATCTCTGTATTCTGCATCATAATCCAAACTTTCGGTGTCGATGCCCCATTTCTCGGCACGTAAACCTAATTGGTATCCAAATTTTTCGCTTATTCGGCTTTGCCAATTTAGGTAGATGGCATGAGCTTTTGAGTCGTAAATGAAACGATTGAAAAGGCTTTCGATGCTTTGTGTGTGATCTGCATCGAGGAATGTTTCGGTAGGTGTGTTTTCGTGGAAGAAAGTGCCTTTGTAACCTGTTTCTATCTTTGAGTTTTCACCAATAGGTTGCTGATAGTCGAGCTGAATATCGAAATTGTTGTTGTTGATATTGGTGCTCTGACTTTGATATGAATATTCGGTTTGCTCCGATGCTACATTGGGGTAGGTTATATTTTTGTTAGCATCAATGTAATATTGGTATGTCGACAATTGGTCGTATGTTGTTGTCGACTCCATATCCCATGAGCTACGCGACACTGTGAGATCAACATCATGGCCAGTTTTCCATTCATGTTTGTAGCCGAAACTGAAATTATTCATCTTCATATCGTTTTCAGCGTTGTTTTTTCGCTGACGTTCCATGTCGTAGTTGAGCGAATGGTGGCCATCGTAATCGGCACTAAGATAGTTGTAATTTTGTGTGCGGTCGCCACTACCAAACATACCCATATAGTCGAACGAGAGATCGTTGTGTTGTGTTATGTGCCATGTTACACCAGCTCTGCCAAAGAAGTTGAGTCCCTTCATCTTACTATCGCTCTCAGAGTTGAGAAACGAGAGTGCTATGCCGTTGTTGTCAATGTTGTCGCGGTTAGTTGTTCCACCGCTATTATGTTTGCGTCGTCCCATACCTATGTTGGCATAGGCATCGGCTATGCCACTGCTGAAATTGATGTTGGCACCGCCACGGAATCCACCAGTTGTGCTTGCATTGAGTTGTACGCCACCATAGTAGCCAGCTTTGCGGTCGCGTTTGAGTACTATGTTGATGATGCCTGCCGAACCTTCGGCTGAGTATTTTGACGATGGATTGCTTATGACTTCAATGTGGTCGATGCTCTCGGCTGGCATCTGTTCAAGTATGTCGCCGCGGTTATCGCTTGTCATACCTTGTGCCTTGCCATTAATCCATACAGTTACCGATGATGAACCACGTAACGATATATTGCCCTCGGCATCAACTTCGACAGATGGAATGTTTTCCAATACTTCGCTTGCCGATCCTCCAGCCGAAGCAATGTCTTGGTCAACATTGAAAATCTTCTTGTCTATGTCGAGTTTCATTGTTTGTTTTTGCGCAACAACAGCAACTTCTTCTATTTGCTCCGAATCTTCTTGGAGCACAATGTTGCGGAGTGTAACTTTATGATTGTTTTGGTCGCTAAGTGTTATGGTACGCACTACGGTTTTGTAACCCATAAATTGTACGTTGAGTTTGTAGCTACCATCTTTGATGCCTGAAATGACGAACGAACCTTCAGAGTCGGGTTTATTACCATTAACCAAAGTTGTTCCATCGGCTTGATAGAGAAAGACGTTGACGAATTCGAGTGGTTGCTTGTTAGAGTCAGATACCCTGCCTTCAACATTGCCAGCTACTGCCATCAGTGAGTTGATAATAAGCAGCAGCAAAAGAGATAATTTTTTCATTATGTTGCTATTGTAATAGTTTACCGCTGGCAAAATTAGATAAATAGCTTTAGCAAACAAGTTGTGTTTGTCGGTACAAAATGGCATTTAGTCTATTCTCGCCCTTAATGACTAAGGTAAATGTTGGTTCCTAATACATTAAAGCAGCTATTGATGAGTTTGGGAATTGGGTACTCGAAGTGTTTGGGTTAGAAGGTAAATACTCTTCACCCGAGAGAGTAGCCGATACTGTTATGCGAGATTTCATTAATG